>CALMXV010000368.1 GCA_937871155.1 uncultured Taibaiella sp.
CTGCACCTTTTAAACTAAACTCACTAGCTTCACTACCGACACTTTCAAAGTCTGGTGTATCAATAGCTGAGGACATATTAATAGCAAAATCAGAAGTAAAATCGATATATCTACCATCTGGATCCGTGTACATATTTATCTGGTCTTTTTGCATATACACACTGGCAATGCCATTAAGATATCTAAGACGGACCGCAGGCCGAATAGTCATATTGCCCAACTTAGAAGGAAGGTTTTTTAAGATTTGAAAATTAGCCGATGCTGCAAGAAAGTATTCATGATACATTAAGAAGTTGATAGACGGAGATAAATTGATAGACTTTCCGGCAAACTGTTTATTGCCTTTATACATCAATGAAAAAAAGTCTTGGTTAATCGAAAAATTAGCGTCAATTTTTTCTTTGATGCCTAAGCCAAAGGATAAAAAGGGCTCCTTTTTTTTGTTTTTTATACTGAAAAAAATATTCATGATAGGCAGGTCGGCTCCTACCCATATATTGCCTTGCTTGGGCATTTTAGCCAACATATCATCTATATATTGGTTGGTGATGTTTTCATTGGATGCTAACTGTTTTACATCAAATGCAGAAAACATATTGTTGCCAAAACCCAAGTAAGGTGCTAATAAAAATACTTCGCCATGTTTTAAATCATTTCCTAATAAAGAAGGAAGCTGAGAGGATGCAAGGCTGTGCATCTGCTGATTCTGAAACTGAGAAAAAGCATATTGTCCGGATACCGTTCTTGTCAATCCAACAAGAATAAGGGTAAAAAAAAGATAAGGTCGCATGATTAATTAAAGCTGTTTTGATTGATACTTAAATGTAAATCTCCGGCTATTTGCATCTTCAAAAAGGATAAGTCATTGATTCGAGATACGGGTGAGGTGTTTGATATCGTATTTAACTTAAACAGTAGAATACCTTTCTTACATCGTTTTATTTTATCAATTCGAGCAGCACTTATACTAACCTCAGATTTTTTAGTAATGACGTTTATGGGTGCCCCGGCAGCATCTGTAGAACAGGCTACTACATCTAAAGTTGGTGCTAATAATGAATCGATGATGGCGGAATTATTATTGTCTAAAAAGTAAAGTTGAATGGCAAAATTTATAGGCATTCCATTATCAACATAAAACATCACCTTTCCATAATTACTCGTATCAAAGGGCGATTCTTCATCAGCAAAATCCAATGCTACCGTATCTAATTCTTCAATTGACTTGCTTGAATAAAGATCTACATAATCAATATCCAATATTTTCAATTCGAGGTCAATCGTAGAGGGAGTACTCGAAAATGTAACATTATTGGAGCCGGGGGAATTAAAGGATTCTAAGAATAAGTAAACCGTATCGTTGATATTGTTGTTAGCTACTTTAATATCGAATTCAATTGTTTCATAAGCAGGTATATTTTGAGTAGCATGATATTGATAAATGATATTGTTGGGGTCGCTCATGTTACTAGTTTTCCTAAAGGAAAATTTAGTTCCGGCACCCGTTACTATAGGGAATAAGTTATTAAATCGAAAAATGATTTCTAAAGAATCAAAGTTGATACCTTTGATCCAACTACTTAAGGGTATTTTATAAGGACCTGAACTTTTTTGAGTAAATGCAGGCACATTCACACTCAATCCGCTTGCATAGCCGATATCAATTGAAGGGATGGAAATGGTAGTTTTTACTTCACTAAAAACTTTCAGACTTTCAAAGCTTACCTTGGTCTTTGCCAATGGTAATATCCAATCGGATTTCCACGTAGTACTATTGTCTTTACTGCATGATGCCAACATCAAGACTCCAATAAACAGGAATAAAAAAATAGGGATTCGCATAAGGGTAATTTTGAAATGATGAATAAGATGAATTAAAGATAAAAACAACATGACAATAATGCAATGTGTACCTGAAATGTTTTAGAAGGTTTATCAAACAAGAAATAAATCATGAATTGAAACGCCAATACTTTGACCTTATTTTCAATTTCAATTAAATGGTTAAGTTAATTCCTCGACCTATCAATACATTAAAAAAACATTACGACTCGTTTTCAAAATAGATTTTATAGAACCTTCCTTTTGTGTCTTCACCTTGTTCAATAAGGTCTCTATCGCCATGTATATAGATATGGAAGTTTTTATCCAACTTAATAATCGATTTGAAGTTTCTTGATTGCTTTTTGACAGCAGCCTCCGAAATATCAAAACTATCGGAAAGGGTTATCTCTCTCTCCTGTTCATATTGTCTCTTGTATTGGTTGAACCCTTCAATGTATTCTTGATGATGGAGTACTTGCTGCGAAAAATCTTCGAGTTGAAAGCTATCATTGTCTTTAAAAAACTTAATAGAACGATTCAACATATCTACCTGATCTGCTTTAGAAAGTTCATAAGACTCCGGTAGCTTTTGTGTAATAAAATCTTTATAAGCAGCTAAGGTGTTTTGTGTATTAAAAAAAGTATCCTGACGTTGTTGTACTTTCAAAAAGCCATCGATCCAATATTGAGCTTCTGTACTTTTATTAGTATTATCCACTATAGTTACTACAAATCCGGATTCCATTTCAGAGTTATAAATAAGACAGCCTTTATCTAACTTATTAATGTTGATGCCTTGCTCAGAAGCTATTTCAAAGGATTCATTATCAGGAAATACTTTTAGGTAGGTGTCTTTGTTTTCAGATTTAAAAAGCCCAATAGCTGCAACAGTTTCTCCATCTAGCACACAAGCTTCGAAGTACACTACGTAAAATTCTCCACCTTTAATCTTAGGGTGCGTACTTTGATTGTATAGATGCTTTGCTAGATGAATGGATTGCTCATGTAACGTTGAAGGGTCTTCAAATATGGCTGAAGCATAAGTATAGACTTCATGAAGTTGCAAGCTAGTTTCATGAAAGCATTGATAATATTCTTCCGATTTAAATGATGACAAAAAATAACCGGAGAGTAATTGAAGAAGCTCTTCGCTTAGTTGAAGTGATTGGTTAGATAGAAATAAGTATTCGTCTTCTGATTTATTGCCTACTTTATGTACACTGAGTTTAGAAATCATAGAGGTGATTGTGTGGCTAAATATACTATCTAAACTCAGTTGTATCTATTCAATCAGTACATTAATTTTTTCTGAAAACTTGTTTCCACTACAGAGTTATTTTGAATAAACCCTATTTTCGCTTTACATGAATACAGCTTACTGGATTTTAGCATTAGTTCTATCGTTTGCATTTGGATATTGGGTTTATCGGGCAGATAAAAAGAGAAACATCAGCTATCCACTGCTTACTGCAGGCCTCCGTTTTGTAGTTGTATTTCTTACGTTTTTGCTCTTATTAGCACCACTGTTTAGAATAAAAGAAACTGTAACTAAAAAGCCGATTGTTTTATTCCTTCAAGACAATTCCACCTCAATCGCTCAGGCTCTTCGAAAAGATAGTGCTAACTATCAACAAAATTCACTTTCCTTATTGGATCAATTGACTCAAGAATATCAAGTAGTCAAATGGGGCTTTGGAACGGAAATTCAAAAAGACACCCTATTTCAATACACACAACCGTCCACCAACATGAGTCAAGCGCTAACTTCGGCTGTTGATTTTTATGGACAACAAAATCTGGCAGCTATCATTATGGCTACCGACGGACGTTTTAATGAAGGTGCACATCCACTCTATCTAAATCTACCCTTTGAAGGCAGTTTATATACCATTGCAATTGGTGATACTGCGGTGCAAAAAGATGTAAGAATTAGTGCAGTCTATGCCAATAAATCCGTTTTGTTAAACAGTCAATTTGAAATAAGATTTGATGTTCTTGCCACTCAATGCAAAGGATACAATGAAGAAGTTCGTTTAATAAATGTAAGCAATAATCAAACGATTAAGACTACATCCTTATCTATAGCTTCCGACAATTTTGACAAAACCGTTTACTTTCAAGTGCAAGCAGAAAAGCCCGGGCTGCATCATTTTATCATAGATCTTCCCAAAGCTGCCGGAGAAAAAAATAGTACGAATAATAGAAAAGATGTTTTTGTAGAAGTGGTTCAAGAAAAGAAAAATATTTTATTGATAGCAGCAGCTCCACATCCGGATGTAAATACAATTAGAGAAGCTTTAAAAGGTCATGAGAGTTATAGTTTAACCATTGTTTCTGTTGATAAAATCCCTAAAGATCTTAGCCCCTATCAATTGTTTATACTACAAGGATTGCCTTCAACAACAATTGCTATACCGAACGAAATTTTGAAAAAACCTACTTGGTTTCTAATGTCGAAAGGTAGCAATAGCGCAGCTATTCAAGCTACTCAAATAGCGACTTTATCCGTAAACACCTTAAATTTTCAAAATCAATTTGCTCAGTTTAGCTCAGGATTTAACAGCTTTATATTGCCCCCCAACTATCAAGCTGTGATGGATAAAATGCCACCTCTTTCTTGCCCAGTTGGTAAAGTGGAACCTGGAATTAACACTACTGTCTTGCTTACTTCAAAAACCAATGGTCAACCGTTGTGGTTTTTACAACAAGGCGCTGTTGCTCGTGCAATATTAATAGGAGAAGGGCTTTGGCGATGGAGGATGTATGAATATAAATTCTTCAACAAGCAAGAGGTAATTGATGAAATGATCAGGCAAACCGTAACCTTTTTAACTGCAAATTCTCAAGAGAAGCCTTTCAATGTGCAGTTGCCAAAAGCAATTTGGAAAGATAAAGAAGCCATCAACTTTAATGCTTATTTGTTAAATGAGAATAAGGAACAAATCAATTCAGAAGAAGTGAAAATGGTAATTAGTGATAGTAGTGGAGCGAAACAATACTATTTGTTTGCCAAGTCGGGCTCGGCATATCAATTAAATATTGGTTCAAGAGCAGCGGGTAGTTATCATTATATGGCTACAGTATCCTATAAAGGGAAAAACTATACAGAACAAGGTGATTTCACCGTTCAAGATATCCCTATAGAGAGTTTAGAATCCGGCGCCGATTACTCTTTACTTTATGCTCTTTCGAATCAGTATAAAGGACATGTGGTCATGCCATCACAAGAAGCATCATTATTAGATAGCCTAAAAAACAACAATCATATCAAACCAATTATCCAAGAATATGATAAAACTATTCCATTGATAGATTGGAAATGGTACTTTATTTTGATTCTAACCTTGGCTACTATTGAATGGCTACTTAGAAAATATTGGATGGCTCAATAAAACAACTAGTTTGCTGTAGCTTTATCAGATAGGGGAAAATCGTTTTTTAATATCTAAAGTTATTATTGTAGCGGCTACAAATGGAAAGGTTAATTCCGGTAAGTGTAGATATCTAAAGATATACTGGATGGCTAGCGCTAATAGTACGGAAAGTAAAGCCCAGCTTACATTCTTCAAAGGCTGATTCGCAAAAACCAATACACATAAAACCGCATTAAATCCAAAAATTCCACTACCAATTACATCTATTGGTGCATCCAAAACCCATGCTATCAAAGAAGCAAATCCACTAGCAATAATACCAAATACTGCTCCTTTGGGACTAGCATACCCAAGTGCTATTGCAAAGAATATACAGGGTAAAAGTTGGTCTTGAAATATAATCTGTCCCAATCCTTTTAAAAGGACGAAAATCCAATTGAATGAATTAAGATTTTTA
>CALMXV010000369.1 GCA_937871155.1 uncultured Taibaiella sp.
ATATCAATGTAGATCCGGGGACACTTAATCCCTATGAACACGGTGAGTGCTATGTAACAGAAGATGGTGCAGAAACAGATTTAGATTTAGGTCATTACGAACGTTTTTTAAATACCCACACCTCTCAAGCCAACAACGTTACTACGGGTCGTATCTATCAATACGTAATCAATAAAGAACGTGAAGGTGCCTATTTGGGCAAGACAGTTCAAGTCATCCCTCATATAACAGATGAAATAAAAAGACGGATTACCTTACTCGGTCAAAACAATCAATTTGACATAGTCATTACAGAGTTAGGCGGTACCGTGGGTGATATCGAATCATTACCTTATATAGAAGCTGTAAGACAATTGAAATGGGAAAAAGGAGATGAAAATTGCCTCGTCGTACACCTTACTTTAATCCCTTACTTAAGTGCTGCTAAGGAACTTAAAACTAAGCCTACACAGCATTCTGTGAAAATGATGAGTGAAAATGGTTTGAATCCGGACATCTTAGTTTGCCGTACAGAAAAGCCACTATATAAAGACCTTAAAAGGAAAATAGCATTGTTTTGCAACGTCACTCAAGATGCAGTTATCGAAGCGTTAGATGCGGATACCATCTACAGTGTTCCTTTGGAAATGATGCAAGAAAAGCTTGATGAAATCTGCTTAAAAAAGCTGGGCTTGAAAATGGGTATTGAGCCTGAATTGTTGAAGTGGAAAGAGTTTTTAACCAAATTACGTTTCCCTAAAACCAAATTAACTGTAGGGCTTATTGGTAAATATGTAGAGTTGCAAGATGCTTATAAATCGATATTGGAAGCATTAATTCATGCTGGTGCTGTGAATGAGTGCAAGGTAGAAGTAAGGAATATTCACTCCGAATATTTGACTGCTGAAAACGCATCAGAAATCATGTCACAATTGGATGCTGTATTAGTGGCACCCGGTTTTGGAAGTAGAGGAATAGAAGGAAAAATCGATGCTATTCGATATGCCCGCGAAAATAAAATACCCTTCTTCGGTATCTGCTTAGGAATGCAAATGGCTTGTGTGGAATTTGCAAGAAATGTATTGGGCTTGAAAAATGCACATTCTACAGAAATGAATAACAGTACTGAGGAAGCCGTGATAGCCATGATGGAAGAACAGAAGAATATTTCTCAAATGGGCGGCACTATGCGTTTAGGGTCTTATGAATGTGTGCTAGAAGCCGATTCAAAAGCTGCGGCTATTTATAATACCACCCATATTACCGAGCGCCATCGTCATCGTTATGAGTTTAATAATGAGTACTTATCTATGTTTGAAAACCAAGGCATGATGCCGGTAGGGAAAAACCCAGAAACAGGATTGGTAGAAATTATGGAACTTAAAGATCATCCATTTTATATAGCTGTTCAATTCCATCCGGAATATAAGAGCACTGTTGAAAACCCTCACCCGCTTTTTGTGGCTTTTGTAAAAGCTGCAAAATTAAATGCAGTGAGTAGGGCAGATGTAAAACATTCTCCTTTTGATGGTGCTACTATTGATGATAACTAAAGTTTCAATTAATATGATGGCATCAAATTATTGAGATAGTAGTTTACATAATGATATACCAAACAAAACAATGGCAGTACCAGACTTTCAAAAATTCTTTTATCCAATTCTTAAATTTAGTTCGGACCAAAAGGAACATTCCTTGGACGAAGTTCGTGAACTTTTGACATATCATTTTTCATTGACTGATGAAGAAAAAGCTGAGAGGGTTCCAAGTGGTGCTCAAACGAAATTTGATAATCGTATTTATTGGGTAAAGAGTTATTTTAACAAAGCAAAACTTATAGAATATACTCGACGTTCACATTTTAGAATAACAGAACGAGGACTAAGGTTTTTAGAGGAATTTACAAATGAAATCACTATTAATGATTTAAAGACTATTCCTGAATTTAAAGCGTTTAGCGATGGTACTTCAACATCTGAAGACCAAACTTCATCAACGCCAACATTGACAGATAACAACACTAATGAAACAAAAACCCCTTTAGAAATACTTGAAGAAAGCTATCAATATATAAAACGAGAATTGGCTTCTGAATTATTAGAAAAAATACGTTCAAACACATGGCAATTTTTTGAAGATTTAGTTGTTGATTTAATGGTGAAAATGGGTTATGGTGGTTCACGTAACAAAGCTGGAGAAGCAATTAAACGGACAAAT
Organism: uncultured Taibaiella sp.; assembly: GCA_937871155.1. Classification (GTDB taxonomy): domain Bacteria; phylum Bacteroidota; class Bacteroidia; order Chitinophagales; family Chitinophagaceae; genus JAFIGV01. The sequence goes on from CALMXV010000369.1 coordinate 2,197, forward strand.
GACGAAGGTATAGACGGTATAATAAACGAGGACAAGTTAGGTCTAGATATAATTTATCTACAAGCTAAGTTGTGGAAAGACGAGACAAGCATTGGAAGACCAGAAATTCAAAAATT
>CALMXV010000370.1 GCA_937871155.1 uncultured Taibaiella sp.
TGGTTGCGTTTACCTTTGCAATACCCTTTTTTTTATACGCCTAATAAAAATTTGATTATTGAAATCTCCAGCGATTCTAATACTATGATGAATCCTAAAGACAGTTTTCAAACTACAACGTATTATAATGGTCCCCATCTTTATACTAGTACATATGACAAATATAGAAAAAATTATGATTCAGTAAATTTAGGTGTATATACTGATACAATTGATAATGTACATATTGAGTCATGGTGCACAGGCACTACTCGTTTAGATTTCGGTTTTGACTTAGATACTACAGTCAATAGTATAGACGATATCTCAAAGCAACCATTGAGGGTATATCCCAATCCGGCCGTACATACTTTGTCACTTATCTACAGTGGCAACCCCAATACACAATATCAAATCAGCAATATCACCGGTCAGGTGGTACAAATCGGCACGGTGTCCAACCATACTATAGACATTCGCCATCTTCCACGTGGTATGTACTTGCTACGTATGGGTTATGAGGTGGTGCGGTTTTTTAAAGAGGAAGAATAAGAGAAAAGTATTAATTCAAATTTTCTTAACAAGAGGCTGACCGATTTCCGGATCAGCCTCTTCAACACTATAATGAATTATAAGTTAACCCTAAAATAATTTCAGTTTCAAGAAGTGAAATTAATTAGTTGGGGATGAACAATGGTCTTGTTATACTTCTAATTAAACAACTCAGCCGGTACGTTCATTTCTATACATCTATCCGTTACAAAACTTCCAATCTCTTTGATATACTCCGGAGAAAGATTAAACTGAATGCCCGCAGTAGTATAAAGTTCTTTCAACGTCTTTGTATAACCCAAACTCAAAGCATTCATATAATTGTCTAAGGCTTGCTCTTTATTAGTGCGATATTGTCTCCACATCGCTAAGGCGCCTAACTGTGCAATGCCATATTCAATATAATAGAAAGGCACTTCGAAAAGATGCAATTGCTTTTGCCAATAGATTTGACGATAATCTTCCATGCCGCTCCAGTCCACTACCTCTGATGAAAACTCCTTTAAAATTTCTATCCAAGCTTGTGTACGTTGTTCATGGGTATGACCTACATGGGTATAGAGCCAATGTTGAAATTTATCAATAGTAGCTATCCAAGGCAATACGGCTAAGCCTCGTTCCAGCTCTTCCAACTGTGCACGTTGTAGCATGTCTTTATCTTTAAAAAACACGTCCCAATGCTCCATGCTAAAAAGCTCCATACTCATGCTTGCCAACTCGGCTATTTCCATCGGGTATTCTTTAAAAGCACTCAGCGAAAGTGGATGTGATAGGAAGGAGTGAATGGCATGTCCGCCTTCGTGCATCATGGTGATTACATCATTCACAGTACCTGCTGCATTCATAAAGATGAACGGAACACCTGTTTCTGCCAACGGGCAGTTGTAACCACCCGGCGCTTTTCCAATCCTACTTTCCAAATCAAGTCGTTCCATCGTTGTCATGGTACGGATACAATCACTAAAGAAGGGGCGTAGTTTATGAAAGACTTCCAATGTTTTTTGTATCAACTCAGCACCGGTTTCAAAAGGTTGTAACGGTGCAATACCTAACGGCTCCGCATCGGTATCCCAAGGGCGCATCTGGTCTAGTTGCAATCTTTGTTTTCTATAATTTATAAGACCTCTTTGAAGAGGGACAATATGTTGTTTTACCGCTTCATGAAAAGCAAAACAATCTTCGATCGTATAGTCAAATCTTCCTAATTCTTTAAACTTATAATCCCGATAGTTGTCAAATCCGGCATTGATAGCAATCTTATGACGAAGGTCTAGAAGTTTATTAAAAAGTGTATTAAGCTCTAATTGGTCTTGAAGTCTTCTGGCAGCTATTTTTTTAAAAACCGACTCGCGCAAATCTCTATTAGGATTTTGCAAGTAGCGTGCTGCTTGCTGTAGCGTATATTCTTTATCTTCAATAGTGACGGTCATCTTTCCAGATATAACTCCATATTGCTGTGCCA
>CALMXV010000371.1 GCA_937871155.1 uncultured Taibaiella sp.
GGTGCAGGTAAAGGTGTTGGAATTGATTTAGGCATCGGCGTAGAGTTGCTAGATAATCTATGGGTGCATTTAGGCATTACAGATATCGGAAGCATCCGATTTAATAACAATGCGATTAATTATACTAAAGCTTCTACCTACCGATATGATGGTGTAGAAATACGAGGCGATGCGGAAGAACCCGTCAATATGGGCGATTTTGAGACACTTTTAAATCCGGATAAATCCTACAATAGTTATAGCCAGCCTTTACCTACTAGACTTACCTTAAGTGGCTTTTATGGTTTTGGTCAGAAGGAAAGGAAGAATGCCATTTACTATATGCATAATTTAAGCTTTACCTATGTACAAGGATTTAGAAATTATTTGTCTTCTACTAAAGCACCTGCTATTAATTTAGCTTACAGCTATAGTCTTTATAATTTTTTAAATGCAGGTATTAATGCTACGGTAGGTGGAACCAATAAGCTACAAGTGGGCGCTCAATTAGGACTACGAATTGCAGTTTTTAAACTAGGGATAGCCTCCAACAATCTATTGCCTATAATAGCCGATAAATCGGGTAGGGGAGCAGATGTATTTGCTTATCTAGGTTTTTATTTTTAGTAGTCTCTTTCTAGCAAAAAAGTAGCAAGGTCTTGCATCGGTTTTTTTCTTGAAGCCGGTACAATCACCTCTTCCAAACATTCAAATGCCTTTGTAGAATAGAAGGCTATAGCATCTTTACAAGCTTTGTCAGAAGCAGTTTTGACAAAATATTCTAATGTTCTTTCTATTTTACTTGTAGGATTGGATTCATTATGTTCTGCTAAAATATGTTGCTGTTTGTTTGTAGCTTGCTTACTTGCATGTAAGGCTAAAAAGGTTTTTTTATTAGCTAAAATATCACCCCCTACTTGTTTTCCAGTTTTATTTGGGTCTCCAAAAGCATCGAGATAATCATCTTTTAATTGAAAAGCAATTCCGGTATTGATTCCAAATTCATAAATCTTTTGTGCATTAGCTTCCGAAGCACCTCCTAATATAGCACCCATCTTTAAACTACAAGCCAACAAAACCGAAGTTTTAAGCGTAATCATTTCAAGGTATTCTTCTACTGTTACTTCATCTCGTTGTTCAAACTCCATGTCCAGCTGTTGTCCTTCACATACTTCAATAGCTGTAGTATTGAATAGCTGTAATACTTGAGGTAAAGAGTTTTTAATTTTTGAGAGTTGTTGATAGGCTTTAATACAAACGACATCTCCACATAAGATACCGGCAGTAAGCCCATTTCTCTCATGCACGGTTTGTTTTCCTCTTCTTAAAGGTGCATTATCCATGATGTCATCATGCATCAATGTAAAATTGTGAAACAATTCAACTCCAAAAGCGGCGTTCCATGCATCTTCTGTAAGGTCTCCAAAAAGTTCATTTGCCATGAGGCAACTGATAGGTCTTACACGTTTACCACCAATGCCAAGAAAATAATTACAGGGTTCGTAAAGAGAAGGAAGGGTGGTAGGGAATATTGAGGCTGTTTGTAGTTGTTCATCAAACAATGTTACTAGTTGCTGAAACGAATGCATGAGCTATTTTTTTCTTTTAGTAGTTTTCTTAGAAGGTGTAAAGGTAGTTGCTCTTACTGGTTTTTTAGGATGCTTCTCTTGCTCTGGCACTTCTTTTAAGGTAAAATCAATTTGTCGTTTATCGAGATTAGTAGCTATTAATTGCACTTTTACTTTATCTCCCATTCTAAATCGAATACCTGTTTGAAAACCTACCAAAGCATACTCTCCATCCACCAAGCTGAAGTCGTCAATTTCTCTTAAATCACTTATTGATACCAAGCCTTCGCATTTGGTAGCAATGGTTTCTGCCCAAAAACCAAAACCGGAAACACCACTGATGACCGCTTCAAATTCATCGCCTATGAACTGTTGCATATACTCTACTTGTTTATACTTATTAGCACTGCGTTCAGCTTCCATGGCTTTACGTTCCATGTCACTACAATGGCGACATTGAGCTTCTAAATTTTTTATTGGCTCAATGGTATTGGTTAAAACTTGTTGCAAAATTCGATGTACTAATACATCAGGGTATCTTCGTATGGGAGAGGTAAAATGACAATAATCTTGAAAACCTAAACCATAATGTCCTATATTTTCTGTTGTATAAACTGCCTTAGCCATCGTACGAATACCAAGGCTTTCCAATACATGTTGCTCCGGTTTCCCATTTACTTCAGCCAACATTTCATTAAAGGAGTCTCTTATTTTCTCGGGTGAATTGAGATCAAATCGAATATTAAATTTTGCAGCAAAGACAGCAAATATTTGAAGCTTGTCTTCTATGGGTATATCATGTACTCGATAAGGGAAGGGGAGCGGTTTATGATTGTATTGGATGTTGGAGATATGCTGTGCTACTACCTTATTGGCTAAAAGCATCATCTCCTCTACCAATTGATGGGTTGCTTTACTTTCTTTTATTACAATGCCTATTGGTACTGCATTTTCATCAAGTTTAAAGCGCACTTCTTGTGATGAAAAGTTGATAGCTCCATTTTTAAAACGAGCTTTTCGTAGGTTTTGAGAAATCTCATGCAAATGCATTAGTTCATTTTTATAAACATCATCTGCACCTTCAATTAACTCTTGAACTTCTTCATAGGTATAGCGTCTATTTGAACGGATAATAGTTTTTCCCAACCAATACTTTCTAATGTTGCCTTGTTGATTGATTTCAAAAACAGCGGCAAAAGTATATTTATCTTCATTGGGACGTAACGAACATAACCCATTAGATAACCGTTCCGGTAACATAGGCAATACTCGGTCTGGTAAGTAAACACTGGTAGCCCGCTTATACGCCTCTACATCTAATACACTACCTACCGGCATATAATGGGATACATCTGCTATATGAACACCTACTTCAAAATACCCATCTTGTAAATCTTTAAACGAAATAGCATCATCAAAATCTTTAGCATCTATCGGGTCAATGGTTACGGTGAGGGTATTTCTAAAGTCTTTTCTCAGTTTTAGTTCTTGGTCATCGATTCCTTCCGGTATGGCTTCTGCTGCGGCTAGCACTTCGTCTGGAAAATTTAATGGAAATCCATTTTCCATCAATATACTTTGCATGGCCACTTCATTAGGCGATTCATGTGTTAATATCCTTATGACTTCGCCTACCGGATTTTTAGATTTATTATCCCAAGAAACGATTCGTACAACCGCATGGTCAGCATGTTTGGCATCATGTAAATTTTGAAGTGGAATAAAAATATCTACCGGCATATTTT
>CALMXV010000372.1 GCA_937871155.1 uncultured Taibaiella sp.
ACAAGTTTCTTTTAATCTGTTGGACTATCGGGTTACTTCACCTTGGCAAGTATGGCAACTATGCCAGCAATTAGCCTTCAATTATGGTGTTTCTTTAGTAGGTAGCGAGGTGATAGGGTTAATACCCGAGGGCTGTTTGCTAGAAGCAGGAGCCGGTAAGTATCAAGGTGAAATAGCTTCCGTAACGAAAGACCAGCTCATCGCTGCAGCCATACAAGCATTAGGGTTGGCGCAACTAAAGCCATTCCATCCTGAAGAAAAGGTGTTGGAAACCGTATTGCACAAGCATCAGCTATTGCGATAAAATTTTAATGGAAAACATAAGCAAAGCCCAATAGTAGTACGAGCCTTGAACGGTGCTATCGCCCTAAAAGCTTTATCGATTTGATACAGCTTGGACCCAAAAAATTTAAAGAACCTTCACTGCTTTAGTCCTAATGAAATTCCACTTATTTTTGAAGCCTTAGTTCCTTTTTATGTCTGATAGAAACGGTTTGTATTACGCCTTTGCCTTGGTAAGAATTTTGTTGTATCCCGTGGCGTTGCTTTATGGAGCAGTGGTTTGGTTGCGCAATCGGTTGTATGATACCGGATTTTTTTCATCGGTTACTTTTAGTGTTCCAGTAATCTCAGTTGGGAATTTGTCGGTAGGTGGCACCGGCAAAACTCCTCATGTAGAATATTTAATTCGGCTGTTGCAATACGAATATCAAGTGGCTACATTGAGCCGTGGGTATAAGCGTCGGACTCAAGGATTTTTAATGGCAGATGAGCAGACCAATGCATTAAGAATTGGTGATGAGCCTATGCAATATCATATGAAATATCCGGAAGTGGCGGTATGTGTGGCTGAAGAGCGTATCACAGGGATACCTAGACTGTTACAGCTACGCCCTGAAGTAGAAGTGGTTTTATTGGATGATGCCTACCAACATCGGTCGGTAAAGCCGGGGAAGAATATTTTGATTACCGACTATGCGCATCCATTTTACGAGGATCATATCTTGCCTTATGGGCGGCTGCGTGAAAATAGAAAAGCTTATACCCGTGCCGACCTTATCATAGTATCGAAATGCCCAAATGACTTGACGGTAGAGGAAAAAGAATCCATTTTAAAAAGAATGAATCCATTGCCCAATCAACAAGTGTTTTTTTCTACGATTCAATATGATACACCTTACCGATTGTTTGAAAACACACCCATTGACTTAATAGGCAAAAACTTGTTGTTGGTATGTGGTATTGCTAAGCCTGAAACTTTGGTGAGGCATTTACAAGCTTCTTCTAAAGCGATTCACACACTTAGCTATCCGGATCATCACTATTTTGTAACTAAAGATTTAGAAGAAATACAAACGACTTTTAAGAATTGGGAAGGTGAAGAGAAACTTATAGTCACTACTGAAAAAGATGCAGCAAGATTGCATTTGCATCAGGAAAAGTTGCAATCATGGAAGCTGCCAATAGCAGTTCAGCCTATAAAAATTGAAATTCTATTTAATGAAGAAGCGCGACTGAATGCCACGCTTCTTCAATATGTAGCAACAACGCTCGAAGAGCATCATTCCTATCAGCACCTTACTGACTAAAACAGCAAAGTAATAAAGTAAATGGTTGCCGCTATGATGGCGCTGATAGGGATTGTAAGTATCCAAGCCCAAACTAAGCTAACTGTTACCCCCCATCGTACTGCTGATAATCTCTTCGTAGCACCTACACCTACAATAGCCCCCGTAATGGTGTGTGTAGTACTTACAGGGATTTTTAATTGTTCGGTGATAAATAGGGTAATGGCACCGGCGGTTTCTGCAGCAACCCCTTCGAAAGGTGTTACTTTAGTGATACGAGTACCCATGGTTTTGATAATTTTCCATCCACCGCTCATAGTGCCGGCAGCTATAGCCACGTAACAAGCTAGCGGCACCCAAACCGGCATTTGATCAAAATGGGTGATTTGTTTCCCTGCTATTAAAGCTGCTGTGATAATACCCATTACTTTTTGGGCATCATTGCCTCCATGTCCTATACTGAAGGCTGCAGAAGATACTAGTTGCAGTCGTTTAAACCATCGGGTAGCAGGCTCAGCAGCTAGACTACTCAAGAAGATGGTGAACGTAGCCATTATTAATACGATGATAGATAAGAGAATCCATTTGAAGTTTTCTCCATAGAAAATCATGTCCCAGAAGTCGGATTTATGACGAGTTATAAATTCGTTGGAGATATTTTCTTTCTTGTCTTTTCGTAATATCGAATACTTGATATTATCATTGGAGTTGTGTTTTAATAAAATTTTATCGAGTTCTTTTCGGGAGTTGGTAGGGATGTCATCGATGCTTAGGATGATATCTTCTTTTTTCAAGCCCATTTTCTGTGCTGGTGAATTGTTGAATACATCAGTAATTCTAATACCTTCAGAAAGTCCGTCAGTAGAAGTTTTCATACCGGTAATACGTGAGGTTTCTGTAACAATCACACTAGCAAGCATGATAACGTTTAAGGTAATGACCACAAATGCGATAATCTTAGGCATCCATCCTTTTCTTACAGCATTGATAAACCAAATAGAAATTATGAAGGCAGCTAACATACCTACTAAAGGTGCTAGAACAATGAAGGCAATTGTTTTAAGAACGGGTTCCGGATTGATGCTATTAAACCCTGCATGTGCCACGGCTGCACCGGCAAAGCCTCCTATCAAAGTATGTGAAGAGGATGAAGGAAGCCCCAACCACCAAGTCAATAAATTCCAAATGATGGCGGCTATAAGCCCTGATAATATTACTTGGAGCGTGATGTATTCTTCATGTACGGTCTTAGCAATCGTATTCGCTACACCATGGTCTTTAAAGATAAAAAAGGCTACAAAGTTGAAAAAAGCCGCCCAAATTACAGCTTGAAATGGAGATAGTACTTTTGTAGAAACAATAGTAGCTATTGAGTTGGCAGCATCATGAAAACCGTTGATATAGTCGAAGATGAGTGCCAGTATGATAATGGTAATGAGCAATGCCGTCATAACAAAGATCGAAGACTAGATTAAGAATATTTGATAATAATGGTTTCCACAACATTCGATGCATCTTCACATTTGTCGGTTACAATCTCTAATACTTCATAAAGATCTTTTTTCTTGATTAAGTCTTTGGGGTCTATGTCAGATGAAAACATTTCTACCATAGAGTTATCTAGCAAGTCGTCTGCTTCGTTTTCTGTACTGTTGATTAAAACACATGCTTCGGTGATGGATTTTAGATCTTTCATATCACGCAATCCATGTACAGCGCTGTCT
>CALMXV010000373.1 GCA_937871155.1 uncultured Taibaiella sp.
CCATCAAGTTGAAGTCATACAATTGAAAATGCTACGAGCATTAAAAAAGAAAAATGCTGTTGATATTACTAGAATTGAAAAAGTTAAAGACCTTTTGTTTCCTCAAGAGAAACTACAAGAACGTGTAGAAAACTTTATTGAATACTACCCTTATTATGGCGCTGCTTGGATAGATAATTTATTAGATTGTATAGATCCGATGCGTAATGAGTTTTTGGTAGTGTATGAATAAAAATTTATTTCATGGTTCAAGTTCTTAATACAGTCGCTACAAAGCTTTTTCGTAGAAAATTCGTCTATACTTACATCGCATAATATATCTACTTATCTTTGTTTCAATTCATCTACCATGAAAAAACTCACAACGATTATCATTTGCTTACTACTTATTACTAAGAGCTATGCCGAGCGAAGAGACCGCGACAAAGTGGATGTTGGTTTGAAGGTAGGAGTCAACTTCAATCAGGTTAATGGTGACTATTGGAACAATGGATATAAGGCCAACCTAATGGCAGGTGCCTATCTTTTTTATAAAGGAGGAATGGCGGGCATCTCTATCGAGCCTCTTTATACACAATCTACCTTTGTAACGGGTCAAGGTTTTGGTGATCTATATGCAGATTTTTATCAAAGCACTACAGACACTATTCAAAAGGGTACGTTTCAATTAAATTATTATAATGTACCGGTACTATTGAATATAAAAATTCTTCCAAGAATATGGTTGCAATTAGGCCCTCAGTTTAGTGGTGTGCTATCAGTAAAAGACAACGACCATTTGCTTAAAGATGCCGAAAGCTTTTTTAGCAAAGCAATGATATCCGGCGTGGGTGGGCTTTGGATAAACTTACCGGCAGGCATTACCATCAGTGGGCGTTATGTTTTAGGACTCAATGATATCAACATCAACTCAAATACCATGACGAATAATAAAACCATCGAAGACCAGTGGCAACAAAAGATGTTGCAAGTTGGGATTGGCTTTACCTTTTTATAAAAAACCGAGTATATTTGTCAAATGAAAAACAATAGAAACAGCTTTATATTAACAATCATATTTATCCTAGTAGCCGCTATTTCACGCATTATCAGCCACGAAATGCAATGGTTTAATTTAGCCCCAATAGCTGCGGTAGGTTTATTTGCCGGTGCCGTTTTATCGGATAAAAAATATGCCTTTCTTTTTGCCATCTTAGCTCAGCTTTTAGGTGATGTATATTTAGAGTTATTCACTAGCTGGCCTGGGTTTTATGGTATCGACCAAGCTTTTGTTTACTTAGCTTTAATTGCTGTAACGATTCTAGGTTTTGGCATGAAACAACAAAAAGCTCTTTCAATTTTAGGGTTCTCAGTTAGTGCTGCTGTGCTATTTTTCGTAGTTAGCAATTTCGGAGTATGGGTAGCCATCCAAACCGGCAAAGCGGATGTATTTGGCTATGGTACCGGTGTTGCAGGTCTTATCAACACGTATATTGCTGCTATTCCTTTTTTTAAGAATACTTTAATCAGTACGGTTGCTGGCAGTGCTATATTATTTGGAGCTTATCATCTATTGCAAAATGGAATGGCTACCAAATTCCAAAAATCAAATGCATAAACCTAACTTTTAGCATACTTTCAAGCGCACCTTTCCGTGCGCTTTTTTTATACCATGAAGCAACAGGAGAAAATAAAAGTCTTTATCAAAGTCAATTCGTTTTGGGCGTTCCTAGCTGCTAGGAAACTGAAAACTACCAATATTGCTTTGGTAATTGGGCGAACTATTTTCTTACACCAAACCACTGCTGAGAGTTTTTTGTCGTCAAAAAGATGGTTGCTTCATGAGCTAAAACATGTACAGCAATTTCAACGTTTAGGTAGGATAAAATTTCTATGGAAGTATTTAAATGAAAGTATTTCCAAAGGTTATTACCAAAATGCACTTGAAGTAGAAGCTCGCGCTGCAGAAACGGATTTGTCTCTTTTAGACAACTATGAGATAATCATTAAAAAGTAACAAAGGATTTATCATGGCAAATTGTATTAGGGCAGATGGGCAATATAGGCTCCATCTATCATGGTAAAGTGAGCCGGAATCTGCTTTTTTTCACAGCTATCTTTCCATGCTTCTACATTTTTTCTTCTTTGTTTTCCGGTTATTATCAACTGACGAAAGGTAATCTTTTGTTGAAGTACCGTTGCATCAAATTTCGGAAGTGGATAATGAATGACCAGATAATCTATTGGTGGCAGCGTCGTTACACTATCAGTTACTACCTCTTTCAGGAATAAAATAGTTTTATTTCGAATGAAAAATATTTCCTGACCCGTTCTCTTAGTTTGCTCTTGCAAAGCTCTATTGACTACATGGTTTTCTTTCGTTGCATATTGAAGCTGTGATGTTGTGACGGTATCGATACCCTTAGAAAGATTTGTAAAATATCCGCCATTCAAGTATTCCGCATGAGTTTGTTTTGAAACATTATAAACAATGAACTGATGCAGATTATTAGCTTTCCATTGCTTGATATTAAAAGATAGTAATAATATACAAGTAGCTATTAAACCTAATTGCAATGAGCGTAATGAGTGATATATGAGAAACACTATTAAGGAAGCAATAATGAAGTAGCACAGTAATAACTCCACCCAAGTCAAATGTAAATACTTTAAGAACTCAGGATTCATAAGGCTGATATGATAAAGTATCCATTGGAATACTGTAACAATTCCAGTAACAATACTTGCTAATAGTGACGCCAGAAAAGGGATTGCGCTAAATGCCATTATAGAAATTCCTAAACTCATCACAACTCCCATCAACATTACAGCCACTACATTCGCTACTAAAAACATAGCTGGGAGCAAATGAAAATAATAGACAACCAAAGGAGCAATTAATATCTCTGCAGCAAGGCTTGCTGCTATTGAGCTCCAAATAAACTTTAAAATTTTATTAGGAGGTTGATACCAATTCAATATTCGTTTATAAAAAATGATTAACGATAAAACCGCTACCACTGACAATTGAAAGCCTACAGCAAAAAGCCACATGGGTTGTACCAACAAGATAAAAAATGTTGCAGCCAATAAGGTATTTAGCGCAGTATGAGACTTACCTATGATAACCCCAATTGCCAGTAGACTGAACACAACAGCAGCTCTTACTGCCGAAGGAGGTGCTCCCGCAACCATTACATAAAAGATAACCATCGGAAGAGCGATTGCAAGTTTTATCCATTGGTGTTTTACCTTTTTAATCCAAAACAAAGCACTTGTGATTAATAGCATTAGAAAAGCAATGTGACCACCAGAAATAGCTACTATATGTATAATGCCAGTATCCACATATAGCTGTCTATCTTCAGCACTAAAGTTTATTTCGTCGCCCAACAACATAGCTTGTAACAAGCCAAGGGCACTCGCATCTTTCACATAATGTGCTATTGCTTCCATTCCCCATTGGTGTGCTTTAGCAGATGCAGATAGTTGATGTAAAGCGCCTTTTTCTACTAACAAATACTCTTTGCTGCTAATAAACTGTTGGTAGTATATATTCTTTCGTTCACAAAACTTTCGATAGTCAAATTCATAGGGGTTTCCCATATTAGTAATGGGTTGCCATCGTGCCGATAGCATCAGTACATCTCCTAATTTTGGTGGTGGTAGGCTGTCTTGCTTATAAATATAAACGAAGGCATTGCCGGCAGTAGGCACTATTTTATTGTTGATGATAAGCCCTTCTATTGTTACATTTAGTTTCCACGTTCGTTCTTTTTCATCTGGTACATCTATGATTCGAATAAGGCTGCCCGTGGCTTCTTTTAAATGATGTCCGTACCAATTCGTTTGATTCTTTATATCCGCCATACCAGCAGCTAAATACCCTAAACAACTCATTGAAATAAAGAGTGCTATTGTTTGAAATAGCTTACCGATGAACAGAGACTTTTTTATCCATAAGAACCCAGTAACAGAACTAACTAACAACAAGCCTAATGAAATCCAATGCCTAGTTGCTACCAAACCTATTTGCCACCATTCATAGCATAAAATACCCAAAACTAAAGCCAACAATAACCTAAAGAAAGGTGCTCGTTCCCAGAAAAAATGTTGTTGACTCCATCTATTCATTAAATACAATATACGAAGTAACTTCCTTAATTTTAAAGGGTGAAGCATTATCTATTCTTGTTAGGGGCTTTATTGCTTTTAGCGCTACCTTGTAAGGCACAAAAAAATTCGGAACAGCAGTTAATAGCTGCTATGTTTAAAGCATTACAAATGCAAAATGATAGTGTCTTTGCTACACTCTTTGCCAATACAGATTCTCTTTGTGATTGGGTAATGAAATATACGGAGGTAAATAGTGCACCCTATCAAAAAATGTATTTTACTAAACATAACGAAGCCACTAAAAATGCTAACAACACGCTTATTCAGCAAGCTATACAAGAAAACTTGGATACTTTTTTGGAGAAGTCTAAACTGCTAGATATCCATTGGAACAAGACCGTCTTCATCCGTTATGAATTGGATAAGATTAGAACCGGACGTGGCTTGATGATTGAAAAAGTAGCTTCAAATCGTTTCTTAGGTTATCTCTACTTTAGAGATGAAGACACAAGGAAACATTTTGTCTTTACGGTGTATGATATTTTCCAAGTACATGATAATTGGTATGGAGGCGAGCTGGTAAATATTTATGAAGGACAAAACAAAGAAGACTATGAAAAAGCTTATCGAAAAGAGCTTCGATTGCTTTTAGCAAAAAGGGATGATACTACTTCTACATTAGAAAATAATAATGGTTCAAAAAATACCGATAACCGCCAGACTAATACTGTAAAAGAAGTAGTAGGCAGAAAGTTTTATAAAGGAAAATTTGATAACGAAATATCGGTACAGCTTTATGTAAGGTACATCAAAGGGCCTTGTGATGGAGGGGTGTGTAGCTGGGAGGCTATTTTTAAGTTTGGCGATGAAGATGAGTATGTCTATATGGATGTGAGTAAAACAGACGAGGGAAGTTGGTTGTTTACCGAAGACTTAGGCGGCATGGAACTTACACTGCAAGATGGTGTCTATACCGGAAATTGGGCAGCTAGTGATTCTAAAGCGGAGTATGATGTAAATCTAAAAGAAGTAAATCTATCTTCTAAAAAAGCAAAGCAATTTGATGAAGCCATAGAATTGATGAATAGTGCTGAATAAAAAACGACTGCCCAATTTATAGGAACAGTCGTACTTAAAAAATGTGCTTATTTGAGTTGGCTTTCCGCTTTCTTATAATTATTTTTTATTTGGAAGTTTCTGAAATGAAGCCTTTATGATTGATGTATACTATCTTAAATCTACGACTTCCACACCCGGGTGTTTCTTGGTATCAAAAATAAATGAAGCATCGGTTACTGCAGCATTAGGAGTAAAGCCACTTACTTCGTAATGATATTGGTTTCCGTTTTTTTCAAAGACTTCGCCACCGGTAATCGTATTGGATTTATCGAACGCTAAAAGTACTTTTTTAAATTGCTTGGCACTACTCTTCGGTACCATTTCTATAATATTAACTGACTTGCCTGCAAAGGTTTTAGAGCCTCCATAGGTGTAGGTATATTCCTTATCATAAAAATTGGTGAAAAGCTTGGTTGGTGACACAGTCGCTTCAGAAGGGTTGTAATTACTTACTTGTACTTCATTACTCTGTTTTACAAATGTCCATTGGGTTTTGCCATCACAAATGATTTCTTGGTCGCCCATGGTCACTCGATATTTCACACCCTTCATCATAAAGCTTCCCTTTTTACTTTGTGCTGTTTTAGCATTGGCACCTTTTACAGATAAAGAGAAATTTGCTTTTAGCGATTTTAAGCCATTCATTTTTTTACTAGCCGCATCTAAGATTGCTTTAGCCTTTGCGTCTTGAGCCATTGCAGTATCTGCTACCATGCTTATAGCTAATGCAGCAAGTAGGATTAATTTTTTCATTTTATATACTGTTTATTATTTAACGATGTTATATTCCTATTTCTTAGTCGTTCCCTATTAAAGTCCTCTATGTTTCTAATGGATACGCTTTAGAATTAGTCTAATGTTCTCAAAAATTGTTCCAGTTCGGCTTCGGTATTGAAATAAACCTCTCTTGGCTTGCTCCCTGCTGCTGCACCTACAATACCTGCTGATTCTAACTGATCCATAATTCTACCCGCTCTATTATAGCCTAAATTAAACCTGCGCTGCAACATAGAGGTAGAGCCAGATTGTGTTTGTACGACTACTTTAGCACATTCCTCAAACAGTTTATCACGATTGGTTAAGTCCACCACTTTTTCATTGCCTTCTTCCCCTTCGTATTCCGGCAATTCAAAAGCAGTAGGATAGCCTCGTTGCTCCCCTATAAAATCCGCTACTTTTTCTACTTCGTGAGTTTCTACATACGCACACTGCACCCGTAACAACTCACTACCATGAGAAACTAGCATATCTCCTCTGCCCACCAATTGGTCAGCACCCCCTACATCAAGAATGGTTCTACTATCTACTTTAGCTGATACTTTGAAGGCAATACGAGCAGGGAAGTTCGCTTTGATGGTACCGGTAATAACATTGACAGATGGCCGTTGTGTTGCAATGATCAAATGGATGCCAATGGCTCTTGCCAACTGTGCTAATCTCGCTACGGGCATTTCTACTTCTTTACCTGCAGTCATGATAAGATCTGCAAATTCATCAATCACCAAGATGATAAAAGGAAGATATTTATGACCCCGCTGAGGATTCAGTTTGCGATCAATAAATTTCTCGTTGTATTCTTTAATGTTTCTAGCTCCTGCTTCTTTCAACAATTCATAGCGATTGTCCATCTCTATACATAGTGCATTCAATGTATAGATTACTTTTTTGGTATCGGTTATGATGGCTTCTTCTTCGTTCGGTAACTTAGCTAAGAAATGTTTTTCGATGGTTTTATAGATAGAAAGCTCAACTTTTTTGGGATCTACCATCACAAATTTGATTTGCGAAGGATGCTTTTTGTATAATAAAGAAACTAAGATAGCATTGATGCCTACCGACTTCCCTTGACCTGTAGCACCTGCCATTAGTAAATGCGGCATAGTAGCTAAATCGACGATGTAGTTTTCATTATCAATTTTTTTTCCTAGAGCAATAGGCAAGCTCATTTTAGAATTGACAAATTTATCGCTGGATAATAATGCACGCATCGAAACAATTTGCTTATTGGCATTAGGCACTTCAATACCAATAGTTCCTTTGCCAGGGATAGGTGCTATAATACGGATACCTAGTGCTGCAAGATTTAATGCTATATCATCTTCTAGGTTTCTGATTTTAGAAATTCGCACTCCTTCTGCCGGAACAATTTCATATAGAGTCACTGTTGGCCCCACTGTAGCGCTGATTCGTTGTATCTCTATACCAAAACTGCGAAGAGTATTGATAATTTGATTTTTATTTTTTTCTAGTTCTTCTTTATCTAAAACGATGGCTTCATTACGGTCTTCTAATAAATCCAGAGTTGGGAATTTATAATTAGACAAGTCCAACTCAGGTGCATATGGTTCGCGGTTTTCAATACTTACATGCCCTCCATTTTTTATCGCTGGCTCTTCCTCTTGTTGTTGAATCACTTCAAAAGATAGTTCATCTATAGGGGTGGATAAATTTGTTGCAGCGGGTGCTATATCTAAATCAACTGTTGCAGTGTCCTCTACAAATGCGACAGTTGCTTGAGCTTCATCGGATACTTTAACACCGTTAGTAGTCGTGTTTGGTTTTTCTGTTAGTCCTATATCAAAGGGGCTATCGGCTTTTTCATCTTCAATGATAAGTTTTGAAGTCGTCGCTGCTAGATTCGATGCTACTGAAACGGAGGCTTGTTTTTGCTGGGCATCCTCTTCGTCTCTTAATTGTTTTGTCGCAGCTAGCGATGCTTTCATGGCATTAGCTTTCTGTTTTGCCTTACGCAACATGGGCGATATGTCTAATGCAAAGGTGCCAAAAATAAAAAACAAGGCGATGCCTGCAAGCACCATTCCGGTACCGGCTTTTCCAATAAAATTATTTAAGTAAACGATTGCCTGATTTCCCAAAGCCCCACCAAATGGGAATGTTGCATTCGGCATAAAATAAGCTAGGGACGGAGCAATGATTAATACAAGAATTGAAAACCATCGTAGGTATCGGAAGATGGGAACTACTTTCTTACCATAAAGCATATTAAGCCCTATAGCACCTATCCATACTCCTAGCAATATAGAAATAACACCCGCACCTCCATATACTAAATAGTGGGATAGGAAGGCGCCTAGTTTGCCGCACCAGTTTTCATATCTAAGCGCTTCTTTGTTGAATAGACTTACCCCTATCACCTTGTCTTGGTCCACTTGCCAAGAAAGGAAATAGCTGATGATGGCAATGGTTATAAAAACACCAACAAATAAAAAAAAGAAACCAAATGCCAATCGCCATTGACGTGTTTTATCAATGGATGATGAGGAAGGGGTTGCTGGAGGTGGAGGTGTATTCTTCGGGTTGGTTTTTGCTTTGGCCATTTTAGCAAATAAATATCAACTACAATATTACAGAACAATTGTTTTTAGCAATCAAGTTTTCTAAAAGCTTTAGTGTAGAAGCACACATAAGCGACTATTCACCGTTCCTGTGAAGCAGTGTTTTATTTTTAATAACTTTTTTACCAATTATTTCTATTCCGTAAGCTTCTAATTTGCTCCATGTGATGCCTTCCATGCCATGCATATAAATCGGTCATTTCCCAAAGTGGCACATAACGTTCATGCTCCGGATGGAAATAAGTACGCTCCCAATCCTCTTCTTGCATATTGCGCAACACACTCACCCAACGGCGGTGTAAAGCATGCAATAATGTAATAGAAACATTAACCGGTACAGCATCCACATCCGCTAGTTCTGCCCATAGCTTTTCATCGTAGGGCTTCACAATGGGGTTATCTTCTGTAAGGGTAAGCTTAAGCCGAATATAAGCATTCATGTGGCTGTCTGCTATATGGTGGATTACTTGATTGACGGTCCAGCCGCCTGTACGATAAGGAGTAGCTAATTGAGCAGCGTCGAGATTTTCTACTACAGCGTCTAACCAATGTGGAAGTGCCTCTAGGGCGGTTATCCATTCTGTTTGCATCTCTGGGGCATAGCGCTCCATGGGTTGAAATCTGCCTATCGGAAAGGCATACTGTTCATGACCATCGTCCATATTCTTTTAAAATTGATTTGCGCAAAGATAAGGGATACTATAACTGTATCCGTTTTTTGAAATCTTCTCTAAGGTACTTGTTCAGTTGTGTGTAAGATACAAATACATTGATTTGCCCTACGGCATAGGCGGCTACTTCATACGGATTGTAAACAAACAGTAATCCCTTTTCGGAGATATAAAAATTATCTGTGGTGGCTAAATACGGATCGAATAATATACCTGTCAATGGTTTTGTAATTGGTAAATGATAGTCTTTTCTAAAGGATGTCTCTAGAATTTTTTGGAGGGACGCGGAATCAATGTTTAGCACATCTGACAATTGTAACGATTTATTTTGAAGCATATCGATATTTAGAAAGGTGCTGTAGTAATTGCCATGAGCGCCACCTAAAAACGAATAGTAGCTTTGCTCAATTGCCACTATATCTTGAGCGTTGTATCGTAAAATACAATGAAGGGATTGGCTATAATTCCAAGAAGGACTATTCATTTCTTGTTCATCCATAGGAGTATCCTGCTTCATATCCTCTTTATAACTTGAAAAAAAGCTATCGTCTTTCTTCTTAATACCTGTTGCTAAGTCCTGTTCATGGATATAAAGAGCTTGTAGTATCAATGAATTAAAACTGCTAGCACCTTTTGTGGTTTCATCCATCCAAACGAGGCTGTAGTCTGAAGTAGCTTGGGGAGAAGAGGTCTTACCGGGATAAGCCATAACACTATCCATAAAGTTTTTCATGATGAATTGATAGCTTCCGGATGGATACGACTCATTTAGTAAGATGCTAAAGGACTTTTTAGTATTCGGATTCGACCATTTTCCAATCAAGGAATCCTCTTCATACCTTATCATCCATTGTGGTGGTTCATTGCTTTGTTCAAATTGGGTGATATCATATTCATAGAGATAAAGGCTATCCTTTTGAGACCCTTGTTGCCCATTAATTTCAATAGGTTTTCCTGTTTTAGTATAGTAGTAACTCCCCCAAAAAAGGTTGCCTTCTTTTTGAAGATAAACCGTTACCGGTTGATTGGCAATCGTACCCTCATATCGTTTATAAAACGTTTTATTACTTGTTGAGGTGTTTTTAGAATCACTTGGTTGTTGCGTTTCAGCGTCATCTGTTTCACTAGCTTTAGAGGCTTGGTTGTTGCATGACAGTAGTGTGCACAACATTAAAAATAAATAAGAGTACGGTATCCACTTCATAAGTTGTATTTAATATCAAATTTCGTTTTAATTCATCAAATTTTATCGGCTTAAATCCTTGTATTACTTCAACCATCTATCTATTATTATGTCCGTATATCCGAAATGAACTTATTCATAATAGTGGTATCAGTTCTTTCCAACAGGTGATTTCATAAGTTGGTTTTCTTTGATGAGCTTGTTTATGCGGATTATAATATACCTGGTCCCAGCCTGCTTGCTGTGCCCCTAAAATATCAATCTCTAACGCATCCCCTATCATCAGGCTTTCTTCAATCGTAGCTCCTGTCTTGCTCAGCGCATAATCAAATATCTCTTTATGAGGCTTTAGGCTATTACTCGTTTCAGAGGTAATCACTTCTTCGAAATAACTTTCTAATTGGGCATTTCTGAGCTTTTGCCATTGGGTGGTTTCAAAACCATTGGTAATAAGATGCATCTGATACCGTCCCTTGCAATGGTCTAAAATTTCTTTAGCATGTGGCGTCAATGCAGTTTGTATGGGTAATAATTCCAAATAACGCTCACTCAATTGATGAGCTAATGTGGTATCTGCAATTTTAAACTCTAGTAATGTATGCCACATACGCTTCCACCTCAATTCTTCACGTCGCATTTGCCCTTTACGAAATCGTTCCCACATTCGGTCGTTGTGACGAGAATAGTGCTTATAAAAAGTAGAAAAATCATCTATACCAAAAGAGGTTAATAAAAATTCATCGTATAATATCCTCAAGGTCGTTTCTGAGTTTTTATCAAAATCCCATAGTGTATGATCTAAATCAAAAAACAAATGCTTGTACTTTCTTTTCATAACCGTCTGGCAAAGATAGGAGGAAAGCATTGTGAGGAGGATTATTTAATCGTTGTGATTATTGGATATTTTTTTATTTACAGATGCCATGTTTCTCTCTATGAGCTAACGATAGGCTAGTAGGTGGTGCGGCTCATGTAATGTAGCAAACGCTCAATTCAAGTGTTTAGTGCAACAGTTGATAAATACGACATAATACTTATGTTTCAAGATACCAACTTAATGGAGAGCTTATGGAAAGTAAAAAAATGATGAATATGCCAAATTAATTTAAATATCCAATCGACTAATTTTTAAAAATATCGGTTTGATATTCTTTAACCTTAATATCCGTGAAATCTTCAGCATTGATCGGGTTAAAACTATTTTCTTTTTTAGACGTAGGGTCTTTAATAATACAAAAAGTAATTCCTCCATACATCGAAAACCAATTGGTAAATTTTGCATCTAAATTCGTTAACCTATTTGCCGTTTTAATTCCAAAAATGGTTTTAAATAATGGTGTCAATAGATTGTAAATTCTGTAAGGGAGTTTATTATTATTTTTTTTGAATGATTCGGCAACTACACGCGGAATTACTAGTAATGGAGACAACGTTTTTTCAAATTCAACCTTATACCCTTGTTCTTTAAGATAGTCTAATGTATTGGTTTGAAAATAATGAATATGCCCATGCGGCACCTTATTGCGTATGTTTTCAGCTACTATTTCCGGAGTTTCGTGAGGTACCGTAATGACCAACACTTTTTTAGTAATTCTTAGTAATTCGTCAATTGCTTTTTGGTAATCAGTAACATGTTCTATTGTTTCACTACATAGCACAGCATCAAAGGCTTCATTGGCAAATGGTAAATTATGTATATCACATGGAATTCCCTCTATCCCAAAAATTTTACTCGCCATTTTGCACGCATTTTCAGATAGGTCGGTTGTCTTAACGGGGACAGCAAATAGTTTCTTTACAATATTTGCCGTGTAACCTTCTGCACCTCCAATATCAATAAAATTTGAAAAATTAAATTGATTAAGAGCATTCAAGATAGATTTTGTAACCATATACCTAGAAATGTTGCTTGTTGCGGCATAAGGTGTTCGATAGCCATAAATAGGTTGGTGTGCGTAGTAAATACCTCCTACATTCATCTTAAAACGTTCGTCAACTACATCTTTAGTTGTCTGTGTATAGTTATCCATGATTTTCAGTATGAGAATGAAATGAATTTATAAATAGTATGAAGGGATACAGATGAGTTTTTTAATGCTTTATTTGATGTTTACTATGGTATATATTGTTTAGGCAAAAACAAAATTGAGTAACGATTTGTAGTACAACAGCTCAAACTTATTAATTTTTCTCAACAAACTTATTATCAATAATCTCGACTTTTTAAAAGTGAAAA
>CALMXV010000374.1 GCA_937871155.1 uncultured Taibaiella sp.
CTAACACATGTGCCGTTCCCATTGCATTGGTCATAAAACTTTCTATAGGCATGGCATAGCTTCTGCGGACTAACGACTGCGCTGCTAAATGAAATATAAAATGCGGTTCAAATCGAACTATCTCACCTTGTAAGGTTTTTAAATCGTTGATATCGGCAATAACGGAGGAGTAACAAAGCGTATCTCCTTGTAGTTGCTGAAAGAGGTCGTTGGATTTTTCGGAAGCAAGTGAATAACCTTTCACATCTGCACCTAACGCATTTAAAACTTGCAAAAGCCATGCCCCTTTAAAGCCCGTATGACCGGTAAGAAATACACGTTTCCCTTCAAAGGTATTTTTCAATAGACTCCACATGAGCTGCTAATTATTTTTTCAAAGGCAACAAAGATAAGGGCTACTAGATGGAATGTAAATGCATCCTCAAAACTTTATAATCCTTTTCCTCTGATATCGATTGGGCAATCTTAAACCTTTATCACAATCATTAGTTGAAACTAACTTTCGCAAAGCAAATTTGCTTTTTACGAATACAAGGAACCACCACATCACGCACTCCTATTTGCTTAGCAGACCGAGGTAGCCAATCGGGGTCGGAAGAGTTGCCTACAGCCAATGAACGCATCTCTAATTTGCCACTTCCATCAATTGTCGCTAGTTGAATCTTAGATCGACTTGCATTATTATCATTAAACATTAACCCTAAAACACCACCGGTATTGATTAAGGAATAAGAAGAAAAAATACCCCCATCTTCTTGAGAATATTGGCTTTTGTGAATAAAATTAAACCATTCATTCACCCCATCACCATCATAGGATAATGCTAGGATATCATTATAGTAATACTCTCTTACAGATTGAGCCATCATAGGACTGGAGTAATAGGAAGTGTAATAAGGGCTTACTTGTCTATTGACAATTGATACTTCTTCGGAGAGCAAAACAAAGCCGCCTCCTTTCTTTACAATGATTTGGCGAGGTTGGTAGTTATCAAAAGCACGTTTTTTATTTCTCTCACCGGTTGCCATACGTATTTTATCATCAAAGGGCAATTGTTTATTCTGACTATATGTTCCGGTACTTGTTTCGAAGGTGGAATAGATGACTCCATCATAGCTACCATTTTTTTTATCTGCATAAAAGCCGCCTATATAGATGCGACTATTGTAGTTATCCATTTTCAAATAGCTATTGGTAATATACTTTCCGGTAAGAGGTAATTCTTGTGAAATAAAACGGTTGGTGCCATGAGGTAATGTAAGTATCCAATATTGGTCGTTGTAATTTTTTGAACCAATAGGACTAAAAATCGGTACATAAAAATTGCCTATATCATCTAAGACACCTTCGCCAATAGCAAGGTCATTATCTCCAACAAAGCTAGCACTACTCCTTCTTGTAACGTTACATGCCGTATCCAACCCAACTCCTATCATCTGTATGTTTCTCCCTTTAGCCTGTATCCCATAAATTAGTATTTGAGACTTATCATCGCTAACGATTGTAGTAAAATAGTTTTTGTTGGGGCCAAAGATGCCGGTCTTAGCTTCTGTGAGTTTCAAGGGATTTTTCAATAACCTTCCTTTAGTATCTAACGCGGCTGCATATTGCACTACTTTATTCCCTTCTACTGCTTGATAAAGCACTAATAATTTATCTGGATAATTGATAAACTTAGTTTCATAAATTTTGTTGGGAAAGAAATCTAATAACACTGATGCCACTTTAAACATGCTATCATTATAGGCATCTAAGAAAAAACCATCTGTGGCTGCACGATAAGTATAGATACGATTCCCAGTCTTTCCAATAACTGAAAAATCACTGGAACGAGGATCAAATTTCTCATAAGCTGAGTATAAAACTTCTTGTGCTTGCATAGAAAACCAACCTACACAAAGCATCCAAAGCAGTATTTTCCTTTTATTCATAGATTAAAAACTTGTGTTTCCCTTTATTTTATTGAGGCTGCGTGTTTCGCTCCACTTATCAACGGTAGTTGTTGCGATATATTGCAGCTTGCATCATTGTTATTAAGTCGAAGCCTATATGCAGCTACTTTATCATAAATATAATCTCTAATAAACCTAGGTACTATATAACCTAATGCCACCCAACGCCATTGGTTGCCTAATGAAAGCAACAATTTCAAAATAGCGGTTGACTTATAATACCAGTTATCGTTTATTTGAAAAACAACGGTCTTTGATGCCGCCAATTCTGGATTTGACTGCAAGGGCAATCCTTGTATTCTCTGATGTACATCTCGCTTCATGACCCACTTCATCCAGCTTGTACATAAAAAACAAGCGCTATCATAATAAATGATGTACTTATTTTGGTTGTGCTGCTGTATCATAAATGGAACGTTGCTGTGAACGATGCTGTTGAGTAATTGTAGTTTTTAGTACCGTATCTAAATTAGCGTCTAACAAGGGCTTGGGCTGTTTATCTTCAAAACTTTTTACAATAGAATCTACAATAGGCTTCAACTCAATGGCTATTCTACGGTCTAGGTCTTCTGCTGATTTCGCTTTCAATTCTTGGTAATATACCGCTGTCAACGAGTCCGATAAATGATTGACTTGTTGTAAGGTCAAGTTCTTTTCTTTTGATTGACAAGAGGCAAGTAATAGACCGGTAGCAAATATAAATACCGGATATCTCTGCTTCATAAGGATGGTATCTTTCTCGTCAAAATTACCTTTTCTATAGCACATCCATCTTCTCTTATAAAGCTTTTAAGAACTTTAACTTTGTTATAATTATAAAATTGGATTACTATTTGCGTTATAAGCGATAAATATTTACGAGATTTATACAGCTATGCATCGTTGGCTTTTAATCATTTTCTTTTATGTATTTACACTTATGCCTACAACTCCTTTGTGGGCACAAGAAAGGGCAGACAGCACCCAAAAGATTCTATTAGGTGCAGTAATAGAGAACGGCGATACTATTGCAATGGTGTACCTTGATGATGTATGGGTAATAGATAAGCTACCAAAAAATGGGCTAAAAAACAAGAAGCCTATAACCGTCTTCGATACAATGTTTATAAAACTTATCCGTATGCTGTGATAGCTGCCGGTGTGCTAAAAGACGTAGATGTAAACTTGATGAAGATACCCGACAAGAAAGCACAAAAAGCGTATATGAAATCGGTAGAAAAAGAATTAAAGAAACGTTTTAAAGGAGAATTGGAAGAGATGACTATTAGTCAAGGGCAAGTGTTGGTGAAGTTGATCAATAGAGAATCGGGAAGAAATGTGTTTAATATTATCAAAGAAGTGAAGGGAGGATTTAATGCTGTAATTTACCAATCGGTAGCCATGTTGTTTAGCAACAACCTCCGAAGAGAATACGACCCTAAAGGCGACGACAGAGATATTGAAGCCATCGTTCAAGAATTAGAAGCAGTGAATTATTACCGTTATCATTATCAAATACAACAACAACAAAATCGGAATTAAAACTGGGTATAATGATACATTGTAAGGTACTAGCTTATTTAATTTGTCATTCTCAACAACCTTAGTTATCACACCCATCCAATCATTCATTGCTTCTACCATATTGCCCTAATCCAGCATGTAAATGAAGTTTATCCCGCAATTCGGATGGTGCCATTATCACTCGTTCATTTGCAGAGGCTAATACATGAATCCGCTTAAGCAAGTCGATGTTCTTCGCCAGTTTTTTTCGATGTTTATCAAAATAAATATTGTCTTCCAAACCCACTCTTACACCTCCATTAGCCGCTATAGCTAGCGAGTTCATAAAAAGTTGCGTATCTCCGATACCGGCTAAACTCCAGTATGAGTTTTCAGGTAAATCACGAATCATTAATCCGGCATGAAGTAAATCTGCCTGTGCACATGCCACATTTCCCAAAAGAAGATTGAAATAATGAGGCGCCTCCAATAGCCCTTTTTTCTCAAGGTACTTAGCATAGTTTATCATTCCCGAATCAAAAGCCTCCAGTTCAGGAAGGATACCCTTGTTTTTCATTTCTTGCGCAAGCAATTGTATCATATCTGGAGAATTGACACTTTCTGTTTTATTAAAGTTGAGCGAGCTTAATGTGAGACTACCCATATCAGGTTTTAAATCACCTTCTAATTGTAATGGAGAAGCCCTATGTTCAGATTCTTTTATTCCTCTGCCACTAAGCGAAACACATATAATTAGCTCTTTAGAATACTTTCGAATCCCCTCAATTAGTTTCCCGTAAAGCTCCTTCTTAAAATCGGGTTTCCCAGATATTTCATTCCTAGCATGCAAGTGCACCATGGTAATTCCAAGCTCTATTGCCTCGTGAACATCTTCAATTATCTCATTAATAGAAATTGGTACATGAGGAGTCATTTCCTTAGTAGGAATCATTCCTGTAGGAGTAAAGTTGATGATTAAATTCATTGTATAAAAGGTTAAGATAAATTTTTAATGATGGTACATGGATTCCCGTATGCCAGCACATTAGAAGGGATATCTTTTGAAACAACACTGCCGCCTCCAATTATACTATTTGAACCGATTTTTACATTACTGAAAACGGTTGTGCCCGGACCAATAGATGTGCCCTCCCCTATTTCAACAGATCCAGCAAGATTGCTACCTGCATATACCGAACAGTAATTGCCAATGATATTGTGATGGCCAACAGAACAATTACGACTAATGGTTACCCCAAAACCGATTTGAGCATAAGGGGCAATAACGGATAAAGCCTCCATCTGCAATCCCGGATATTCTTTTACTGAAGAAGAAACCACAGCTGAGGGATGAATGAGTGGAATAAAATCTTCAATTTTTATCCTTCCTTGCACTTTATAAAAGTTAAAAAGAAATTTTTTGGTTGTTGGCTTATTGCTACAAAATAGAAAGTTGTTTTTTTTATCAAGTGGTACCTGAGAGTAATGAATTTCTTCGTACGAGATATTGGTTTCAAAAGGGGCAACAGCACGCTTTTCTTTTTCATTAAGCACAATGATGACGTTCCCCCGATATTGTAAAGCAGTAAGACTTTCGAAAACTAAGGAAAGATAGGCACCGCTGTATCCTAAAATAGTAATGGGCTGACTTAAAGTTTTATTCATGTTTTTAATGCTATTGTGTTTATGGTTTACAGTCTTGTTATTATTTATTCAGTGAGTAGGCTATGGTGAAATCATGGATTAAGTTACGAGTGCCTTCAAACCCGTTAAACATTAATACATCTATTATCGACAAGCCTGGGATAAAGGGTTCATGGTTTTGAGCGTAGGGTGAAAGATGATGTTGAATAAACCCCAGTTTTATTCCTGCATGGTGGTAGTCGTCCACGGTGTATAGCCCCACTCCTCCCGGTGCATTAATATAAGTATCTCCTCCGAAAGCCTTGCAAAAACTAAGTCCCCAAAGATTTCCACGCGCTGCCTTATCCACCTTTGCTATGATGTCAGCATATCGGTAAATGGTAGTTTCAATAGATAATTTCCTAGCAATAGCCACTGTACTTTTTATGTTGAAATCTGCAAGATGTGTTTCTGGCTGGTATAGCAACTCCACAATAAATTCAATGGTTTCTTGGTAAAAGGAAGCTTTCTTTTTGTAGTGTTCTAACTGTGCCAGAATTTTATCTTTCCACTCTGTTCCTTCTATTAGCAAGCAGTCTGAAAGCAAACCATTAACCGGTAAATATTGTGTTTTTGCATGAATATACTGCCATTCATCATCCGGTCTTAAAATTCGATTTCTAGTCATCCAACCTTGGCGGTTGAGCTGTGAGATATCAAAAAATATGAAGGTATCTACCGCCGCTATCAAGCTAAAATAGCCAATGTAAGGGAAAAAGTAAGGTTGGTGGGAAGCAATTTTCATTTTCCGAAATCATTGAACTAATTGACAAGACAAGCTACAGATTCTTGTTCAAGTTCCCAATAAAATAGTAAAGAAATTAATGAGCAGAACGATTAATTGTAGTGAGAGGACTAGAAGTTTTACTGCCAATTTGAGTTGCTCGTATTATAGTATTCACTACTCATGCATCGCTTTCAATGGCTTTCGAAGGGCGGGTTATTGTTTAGGCTTCCCCAAACATTACTGCTGTATAATGAATAGCAAAAATCTCGGATTGATTAAATCTGTGGGGTTGGTTTTAACAGGTGCTTTCTTTTATTCGATGTAATGTTATGCGGTCGTTTTTTTATCTGTTTTCCATTTTGATACAAGTCTGTCTATTGCGGCAAATGTTACTAAAGATTGTAAAGCAACGTTTTTATACGGGTCAACAAAATGAAAGAAGTCTGATTGACCAAGTTCTTCAACTGTCGCAATGATTAAAAGCAGTGTCAATAGGATGTATGCAATTTTTATGAAAGGTCTTTTATCAAGCAATTCATATGTTATGTCTTTTACAGCTTGTGGCATTTGGTCGTCTGGAATGAACCGAGCTAAAAGTTTAACTAAAAATTTGTCTGCATAGACGAACACAACAGCAATGGTAGTCAAGTTCAAATATGGAATTACATTCTGATTAAATGCGTCTCCCAGTTGAAGAAGTTCAAGCTGTTGAAAACTGTAAGTCGAGGCAGAAACTAATATTCCGAGCACCATTAGAGGAAGTGTCAATGAAGCTAAAAGTCTTGTTTGACTTAAAATACCTACAATGAAAAAAGGGATTAGTGGAATAGCAAAAACATATGCGATGTAATGATAAATTTTCCTGTCCTTACCGAACCGCAAAATTTCCATTATAAGAATTACACATAGGGAGGTCAGCGGAATCGCTAAAAATAATTTTCCTCCAGGTCTTATATTTTTGTCGGGAGTAAAATCATAGAAATAGTCAAGCCAAGAATAAATACAGCCGAATAGCATTAATGCCCCGATAAATATTAACCCTCGTTTACTTAATTTCTTCTTTTCAGTCATTTCGCTTTTCTATCGTGGTTGTCAGTCCTAAAATGCCACAAACGTCAGTCTGTGAATAAAACAATTCACAAACTCCTTCGAAGATAGAAAATCTATTTGTATTTTGAAGAAAAAAGAAAGCCGATTGAAATGCCTATCATTACTGCAACTAGCCTCCATCAAATTTCCTTTTCAAGCCTTGAAGATTGTATAAAAAGCGATAATGAAGTTCGTTTTTCGAGGCTGTTTTCAGTAACTTGGATTTTAATGTTCAAAGCTTTTGTCAATCAATTTTAGAACAATCCAAAAAATAATTTTAATAAGAAATGGTAACGCAATTTGTTCAAAGCCGCTCCATGAATGGGAGATTTTTCGGGTAAGGGAAGGTCTGTGTTTTAGCGGAATGAGATGGTCAAAAAAGCAATGGTACAAGCCCTACCACCACTACAAAGCAACTAAGCAAAAAGCTACAAAACCTCCTA
>CALMXV010000375.1 GCA_937871155.1 uncultured Taibaiella sp.
AGCTTACAGTCCCGAAAAGCGCCGAGAATGATTTTGATTTATATATTGGTATTCTTGGCGTTTATGCTTTTATATTCATCAGTGTTGTATTTATTACACGATTGTTGGCAAAGGCTATAAAGTCATTAGTATCCTTTGTGCTATTAGGTTGGTTTGATGGAATTGCCGGTGGCGTGCTGTATGCATTTATTGCCGCTTTAAGTTGGGGTACACTGCTCTGGCTTTCAGACAAGATGCATTTGATATCCGCTACTACTATAGCGAAGTCGATTACTTATACTTATTTCATAAAATTAGCTCCTTGGGTATATTCCAAAATAGGCGTGGTTTTGCCTTTTGCTAAACAAGTTTGGGAAGAGGTCAGTCTGTTTTTGGAGTCAAAACTTTAGCCTTATTCATTACCATTAAAATGTGTTACTTTTCTGTTGGGTATGTATCTCATCATCGACAATTACGATAGCTTCACTTATATCTTGCAAGATTATTTTTTGCAACTAACGAATAACTGTTTCGTTTATAAAAATGATGCAATTACTATTGATGCTATTCGTGAATTACAGCCTTCTCGTATCATCTTATCTCCCGGTCCGGGTACGCCTGCCCAGTCGGGTATCTGTAGGGAGGTGATAGCAGCTTTTCATAAAACGATTCCCATCTTAGGGGTCTGCTTGGGGCATCAAGCCATAGGTGAGTTTTTTGGGGCGAGGTTAGTTCATGCAATATATCCTATGCACGGGAAAGTGAGTAAAGTAGAACACAACCAGCATTCACTTTTTAGAGGTGTGGCTCCGTTGTTTGATGTGATGCGATATCATTCTTTAGTGTTAACCGATGTGCCTGAAGAAGTTGTTCCACTTGCGGTGGCAAAAGATGACTCTTCCATTATGGCAATAGCACATAAAGAATATCCTTGTATTGGTATTCAGTTTCATCCGGAAAGCATTGGTACACCTCAGGGCATGATGATTCTTCGTAATTGGGTATCGATGTCTTTTGATGTGTTGTAGTCTTTAGAGAAGCTTCATAGTAAGGTGCAGACGAATGGTGCTATCGCCACTCCCGTTTTATCAAGGTGAAAAAGCCGGGACCCCAAAATTTCTTATAAGATAGCCCTTATAGTCATACGACCGGTATGGATGGTGCTACCTTGTCCGGGTTTTCTTCCTTCGTATTCTAGAAGAATTTCAATGCCTTTGCCCACTTGTCGTTCCCAATTTATTTGCCAGAGATAGTTATTGCCTTTTTGTAGCGCATCAAGCATGGTAAAAGCGACTGAGGTGCCCGGTGTACCAGTGAAATGAATGGCAGCATAAGAACCTCGTAGCAACAACGCCCCCAATGAAGGCTGACTAAAACGTGCCTCAAGCTGTGCTGTTTGAATATTGGCAGCTTCACCTCCCAAGCGAGGATGGTTGTTGCGCTCTTCATATTTAAAGGTGGTAGTCAATCGGAAAATTCCTTTGTAAAGCCAAGTGAGTGAAGGCTCCACAGCCAAGTAGTGCAATTCATAGCTTCTATTATCCGCCAAAGCGGAGTGATAAGAGCGTTGTCCATGGCGGGTTTGCAGGTACACTGCAATGGGTTTAGTAAGGTTCCACCTTAGTTTATAAAGATGTTGTTGTTGTTGATTGCCTTCGATGCCGTAAAGCAACAGTTGTTTGCCGGTGTTGGTGATAAGATTGTAGTCGAATCCCCATTTTAAATGGGCACGATTGAAGTAGAGGAACATACTCATGGCAGTATTGGTGCTGATGATGGCGGTATCTGTAAGGCTGCTTGCAAAAGGGTTGTAAGCTTTCAATCCTTCATTGGCAAGAATACGATGGTTGATTTGTAAGGATGATTGTGAGGAGAAGCGAGCAAGGAATGATTGAAAATTGCTGCGTTTAGCAGCTTCCCAATAATAGTTGGCAGGCTCTATGTTCAAGCTTAGGTTGAAGTGGACATAGTTGACTTTCACATAATCGTTGGTTGGAGTCAGGATTTTGATAAATCGTTTTTGATCCGGATAAAGTGCTGTTTCAAATTCGTTGGTTTGTTGAATACCATCACCGTTGTAATCGATCCAAGTATAAACCCCTTGTCCTGCCGGCACTTCGATATATGTATAGGCACGTCTTTGTTCTTGCCCTGAGCCAAATTCATAAAGACTGTTGAGCTGAAATACATTCTTTAGCCAATTGCCGTTATAGTCAAGCCGTCCTAACAACGATTGCTCCGGCCGAAGATTGGTAACCGTAGTGTCTGCAACCTGTAACTGACGGAAGGAACTCATTAGATTCAGTTGGTGGTTTTTCCAATGGCTTAATCCTAGCTTCAGCTCTATGTTTTGGCTTCTATTATGGTTTTGAAATGAGTTGTTGCGAATGATTCTATCGGCACGAGTATAATAAGATAGGTTCCATTTTGTCGATTGACGGTCATCGGTACGCCAATAGACTTTTGCTACATCAAAATAAAAAGCGGTTGGCAATAGACTGTCCGTGTTGGTTTTCTTTAAAACATTATGCTCTACTTCATAACTACCCCCCAAAAAAGATTGTTTTAATAGCGACAATCGGTATTCTGCAAAGGCAGATGGGCGAAGGTATTGAGCGGATTGAAACGTATCTTTTGAGGAAAGTAAATTTCCTGTTATGCCGGCACGAAGGTTCCCTTTTTGATAAGTGTATTGAAGAAGATTTCGATACCCTTGATACCATTGCCCTCTATGAAACGTTGTCAGCTCATAACGAAGTTTTCCAAAGTTGACTTGTTGAAGTTGAGAAGTCAGTGATGCTAAATGTTCATCAGGTTTTTGGTCGGTGATGATGGGGGTGTTCCAATCCCTGCCGAACTCTCTGCTTCTATAAGGAGCAATGGTTTTAAATTGACTTTGTACCCATTCATAGTTGATCTCGTTGGTCCATTTCCAAGCGGTAACTGGTAAGAATGGTTGTTTATAAAATGTTCGTTGCTCTTGGTAGTTGACTTTGGCTGCCCATCCCCAATGGCTGCTGTTGTCTTTGGTGGCAAAGAGATTGGGGTCGTTGTTGCTGGCACCTAATTCAATATGAAGTGATTTAAAACTATCAATTTGGTAGTGGGTTTGAAAAATAAATACTTGTTGTTTTTTAGGAGTGATGATATATTGAG
The DNA here is from genome assembly GCA_937871155.1 of uncultured Taibaiella sp. Classification (GTDB taxonomy): domain Bacteria; phylum Bacteroidota; class Bacteroidia; order Chitinophagales; family Chitinophagaceae; genus JAFIGV01. The sequence goes on from CALMXV010000375.1 coordinate 3,136, forward strand.
CGGGCATATAACTTCCTTGTGCAATCCCATTGATGGGGGGCGTCCATTCATAGCTACGACCATTAGCTACGGAAGCTGCCATGTTATAATTCCCTTTATTGGGTCCTACAAAAGAAAAGGATAAAGCATATAAGGCAGTGTCTGGATGTGTAGCATAAACAAAAATGGAATCATATAAAACTCCATTCACGAAGGTGTCCACCATACGATAAAGAATCTTATTAGCCGCAAACGTATCTCTTGCTACACTAGGGTAGAAAGCTTTGCTAATAGAGTCTCCAAGCTGAGAAAGAAAACGTTTTTGATTGCCATCAAGTGTTTGTAGATACGGTTGGTTTTTGGCATCTTGATTTGAATAAGCATCTAGTCGAACGGTCCATTTTTTATTGAGTTGTAGTTCGTCGTAAGCATAGAAAAGCGAATTTAAATAGTTGCGATCTTGGTATTCAAATTCTACTTGTATCCTAGAGTCTTTAGTAATCATTTTTCGAGGCATGAAGATGATTTCAGCCGTGTTGTAATTGATGGTATAGTCTTCTTTCTCACCTCTAGTTAAAAGTATATTGTCAATAAAAACCTTTTCGGTGCCGGCTAAGACTATAAAAAATAACTCTCCATTATTGCCTGTAAGTTTATAGGGCCCTTGATTCCCTTCTTTACCTTGAAAACTATTTCTAGCAAACTGCCCCTTTGCGATAGAACCACTGATACCTACTTTATTTATAATGTTTTTATTTAACGGAAAAGCCGTTTGATAATACAGCCCTTGAACCCGCTTATAATAATTCAAAAAGTAGCTGGGCGGAGCTTCTAGTTGGTAGTCGCCCATTTGCAAAAGATGCTGGTTCTTACTAAGTCGAATAACAATTTGGTCGAACTCTTGTAATCGTTGGGTGTTGCCTTCGGGTTGAAACGGAAGCGTATTATCGGTAAGCGCAGCTTCGAGTTTGATGCTGTCTAAAATATATCCATTTGCTTGTAGATTGAACTGTGAGTTCAGCACTACATCTTGCTGGTTACCTACCGTAAGCGTTCGCCCATAGCTACCTTGATAGTCTAATTTATCTTTTTTGAAAAATGAATTTTGATAATAATCATCCGAGCGGTAGAGATAGAATAGAGTGTTGGAGTCCACTTTAGTAGGTGACTTATGGGCATATCTTTTAGTGAACGATAACGGCAACACCCGATAACGAACGGTTACAGAATCTAGATGGGGCTTGTGTTTCCATACCAGCAATGAATGATAAGGGTAAAACGCATAAAGGCTATCTGCAACATGATTGATCGTTAAAGAACTTGGAGCAATGGCTAAGGAATCAAGGCGAAGCGTATCTCCATATACGGCAATTGTTTTGTGCCGGATGGATGACAAGGAAGCAAATGATGGAAGCTGTGCCTGGCTTGATAGAGGAAGCAACAACATCGCTAGCAAATAATTTATTCTTTGGAAATATCCAATTGAAATGATGGGTAGCAAGGCGATACTATTTAAACAGGCAGTTTGTTGCAATGCAAGATTTATGCAACAGTTCCTTGCACGAAAGCAGCCTAAAGCCCCAATAAAAATCAACAACCAAAGAATAACTAAGCTATAATTTTTTGTTATCGAAAGATACAGTATTAACGCAAATTTGACGGCTATCGGTATGATTCAGAAAGGCATTAGGCTTAATTTCGCCCAAAAATTTAGAAGATTCCATGCAACGAATATACTTTGATAATGCGGCTACCACCTCCCTTGACCCAGAAGTGCTTCAGGCAATGATGCCTTATTTAACGGAGAAGTTTGGAAATCCCTCATCAGTATATTCTTATGGTCGTGAAACGAAGATGGCTATTGAAGCGGCTCGCAAATCAATAGCCAAAGTTCTTAACTGTGCGCCAGGGGAGATTTTCTTTACTTCAGGAGGAACTGAAAGCACCAATACCGCAATCCAAGCAGCTATTCAAGATTTGCATTGTGAGCATATCATCACTTCTTCTATTGAGCATCATGCGACTCTTCATACTGCTGAAAGTTGTGCGAAGAAAGGAATACCGGTAAGCTATGTGAAGTTGTTAGAAAACGGTCATATAGACCTTGAAGATTTAGAACACCTTTTGGCTACACATCCTAAGTCGTTAGTGAGCTTGATGCATGCCAATAACGAAATAGGCAACCTACTTAAAGTGAAAAAAGTAGGAGAGCTGTGCGAAAAGTATGGTGCTATTTTTCATTGTGACATGGTACAAACCATCGGGCATTATCCCATTGATTTTGAAAAATTGAAAGTTCATTTTGCTAGTGCAGCTGCTCATAAATTTCATGGACCTAAAGGAGTAGGGTTGCTGTATATCCATCATAGTATTACCATTCAGCCCATCCTTCAAGGAGGCTCACAAGAGCGTAATATGCGTGCCGGTACCGAAAATCTTTACGGCATTGTTGGTTTAGGAAAAGCATTAGAATTAGCTGCTCAACAATATGAAACAGATATGGAGACCATCGGCGCATTGAAGCTCTATATGTTGCAGCGATTGGAAAATGAGTTTGAAGGAATTGTGGTTCATGGGGACGCTCGTGGTCATAGTCTTTATACGGTTTTAAATATCGGGTTCCCTTTAACAGATAAAAGCGAAATGCTATTATTCAACTTAGATATAGCCGGCATCTGTGTAAGCGGAGGTAGCGCTTGTAGTAGTGGAGTGAGCTCTGTAAGCCATGTGATACATGCGTTACAGGGAAATCAGGCAACTACAATTGTGCCGATTCGTTTTTCATTTTGCAGAAAGAATACAAAAGAAGAAATAGATCAAGTGATAGAAAAGATAAAAGGAATGTTGTAGTCACTTTAGCGTTGTTAGGTGTATAATAGTTGCCCTAGCTTTAAGTGTAAACCATAAATGCTTTGTATTTTCAACCTTTGAAATCTACACCTTCCAT
>CALMXV010000376.1 GCA_937871155.1 uncultured Taibaiella sp.
CATACCAATAACCATAGCTATAGTTGTCATCAATATCGGACGGAAGCGTGCATGGTTGGCAGCTATTAATGCCTGATAAGTTGAGGCACCATTAGCTTTTTCATGATTGGCGAAATCTACCAGCATTATCGCATTCTTTGCCACAAGCCCAATCAACATGATAATACCTAATATGGTGAAGATATTCAAGGTTTGATTGAACAATGCTAAGAACAAGAGTGCACCGATAAAAGATAAAGGAATTGAAAACAAGACTACGAATGGGGTAGCAAAATTGTCGTACAACGCCACCATTACCAAATACACAAGCAACACAGAAGCTAACAAAGCAATGCCTAAAGATCCGAAGCCATCTTTTTGATTTTCCATATTGCCTCCCCATACATAGGTAACCCCAGGTTTTCTTGGTAGTTCTTTAAACATTGCCTCCCATTCAGCGGCAACGGTACCAACAGGTTTACCTACGGTTTGTCCCTCTACAGATACTGATGGAGATTTATCTCTACGCTCTAACAAAGTAGGTCCGGAACCATTGGTAACATCAGCGAACTGAGACAACTTAATTACTTGTCCTTTTGAATTGATGAACTCCAAATTTTTCACATCATCCAATGAGGCTCTACCCATTTCATCATAGCGGATATTGATATCATATTCTTTATCACCGGCACGGTACTTCGCTTTGGTATTGCCTGCAAATGCTGTCTGCATTGACATCCCAACAGAGGCAATGTTAAGACCAAGGGAAGCCATTTTATCTCTATCTACTTTTACATTTACTTCTGGGTTGCCATCCTCCGAAGTAAGTTTTACTCCTGTTGCACCAGGTATTTTACGAAGCTGATCTGCTATTTTAGTAGCAAATTCCATGGCATCTTGTTGTGTAGCACCAATAACTGTCAGTTTTAATGGTGCTTGTTCTGCTCCCATCAAGCCCATATTTACAGTTTTTACTTTAGCTCCTACTACTACCTTTTCCATATCACGAATGAGCTTGGCTGCATATACTTTCGTTGGTTCTACTTTGATATGTTTTTTATCTAAGAAGATTTGCATTTCAGATTTGTACTTAGTACCCGTTACTGACATCATCCCGTCAGAAGCTTGGCCTACAGTAGTAATCACTCGAGTAATCTCAGGACGTTTTGCTAAATAGGCTTCTGCTTGTTGAGTCATAAAGTTGGTTTGCTCTAAAGAAGCATCTTTATTCAACTCAAGTTGTAATAGAAACTCCGACTTATCATTTGAAGGAAAGAAATCGCTAGCGATATAGCCTTTACTTAACAACATAATAGAAGCAACAAACAATACCACAGCGGTTCCTATTGACATCAGTTTATTTTTTCTAGACCCCAAAGCCCATTTCAATAAATTACCAATTCCATCACTTAAACGTTGAATAAAGCTTTCGAACTTAATAATGATTTTACCAAAGAACTTATTCGGCTCG
>CALMXV010000377.1 GCA_937871155.1 uncultured Taibaiella sp.
CAATATCCATGATGCTGCCACCACCAATACCTACAATGCCTGAAGGAATACCTTTAGAGTTCAACAATTCATCGCGTAATTCATCAATAAGGTCTGTAGTGGGTTCCGCCGGATCTACATCAATATACTTTACTATATCATTTGCCTGAATGGGTAGTTGACCCGCTAAGGGTTTTCCATTAAAATAGTTATCAACGATAAAAACGATGTACTGATTATGATCTTTACGTACGGGATCTAATAGTTCTCCCATCATCGATAGACTTCCTCTTCCAAAGACAGTACGGTCGATATTTTTAAAGTTCTTAAACATGGTGCAATTTGTGGTGCTAGTACCTAATTTCACTAGCGTTTAAAAAAAGGTTTTATAAAGTAAAAGAGAGTGAGATGATTCATATTACTCACCTATCGCTTCTGCTACACAAGTTAAAATCTGATTGGCTAAGGTATCAACTTCAGCCTCCGTCCATGTACAACGAATACCAAAGGAGATAAGCCTACCTACTACCTCTTGAGATACCGGCAAGTCTAAGTTTTTATAATCTTGAGGGCTTCCGGTCAACTGCACACATAGCTTAGAAGCAGTTTGCATATTTTTAAGATGATCCCATTGATTGATGAAATGATACATATTGGTGTACCAGTAATTAAACCCACCAAGTTGATGTTTGTTGAAAGCGGCTACTAATTTTTGAGCGGCTTCGGCTGTGGGCATTAGTAGGTTTAGAAAGGTAGCAGAGTCACCTGAAGCATCTGCCAGTCTAGAAAATCCGATGTGTGAGTTTTGAGATAATTTATCTATCAAACGTTGTTTATAGGTTCTATTGATGGCTCTAATCTGAGGTACTTTTCTTGTTTGTGCCAAGCCCACTGCAGCATTCAATTCTCCGATACGATAGTTGAAGCCTAATACAGGATGTTGTTCCATCCCTCTGTTATTGCCTTCATGATTATGTCCATGGTCGGAGTAGCAATCTGCTGTTTTATAAATTTGCTCATCATGGGTCACCATCACGCCACCTTCACCGGCTGTAGCTATTTTAAAGAAGTCGAATGAATAACTTCCTGCGGCTCCAAAAAGACCTGTAGATATTCCTTTATAGCTGGCACCAAAGGCTTGGCCGGCATCTTCTACTAAGATAAGTTGATGTTCTTTTACTACTTGTAAGATGCTATCCATATCTGCCATTCCTCCACACATATGTACAAGGCATACGGCTTTGGTTTTTTCAGTAAGTGCATTTTTAATACTACTAGCACTCAAGCAAAGTGTCTCATCGATCTCTGCAAAAATGGGAATAGCCCCAATGAATAATACAGCTTCTATCGTTGCAATAAAAGTAAATGGCGGCACAATTACTTCATCACCTGCACCTACCCCTGCCGCTGCCAAAGCAGTAGCCACTGCAGTAGAACCACTACTCATAGCATGTGCATAACGTGCACCGGTTACTTTCTTTACTTCATCTTCAAATTCTTTTGCTTTCCAATGTCCGTTCCGCTGTGCATCGTGTCCATAGCGGAAAAGGATTCCTGTTTCTAATACATCTAGCACTTCTTTACGTTCTTCTGCACCAAATAGTTCTGTTCCGGGCATGTTTCTGTTTTTTTAAGAGGACAAATTTAGTTGTTTTAAAAAAATCATTTTCCTAATGTTTGCAAAGCTTTATTAACAATAATAGTTGTAGCGCCTTGTTTCTCTTTCATAAAGGCCAAGATAGTATGTTTAAGATGGTCGTATGCTGCTTCGTTTGATAAAAGTTCATCCATTTTTTGGCGCATTGTTGCAGCATTCGATACGCTGAAAGCAAGTTGCAAAGCGACCATTTCATTCGCCTCAACAAATTTTTGATAGATAGGTCCAAAGAAAACAGGCAAGCCATAAACGGCGGGTTCTAGTATGTTATGAATACCTCCTTTTGCAAAACCGCCGCCTACAAAAGCAATCGTACCATAACGATACAAACTTGATAGCATCCCAATATTATCAATGATTAAAACTCGCTTGTGTATATCTTCATCTGAAAGTTGGGAATAACGAACAGCCGTATTAGGGAACAGTTGTAAGAGGTGTTGGATATGTGGCTCATCTATTTCATGCGGCGCAAGAATCAATTTATTATTGGTAGCTTTCTCAAAGGCTAGTTGTTGTAACAGCTGTTCATCTTCTTGCCAAGTACTCCCTGCTATCAATACTTGATGACCGGCAACCCAAGTGGCTATGGTCGGAAATTCAGATGCTTGACCAGCTATAGTGGCTACACGGTCGTAGCGTGTATCTCCTGCAATGGTTAGGTTTTGAGTAATGTCAATGCTTGCTAATAATGTTTGAGAAGCCGGGTCTTGTAAAAACAAGTGATCATAAAATCGTAGCATCGTTCGAAACAAGCTTCCATAGGATTGAAAGAAAGGTTGAGAAGGGCGAAAGGTAGCAGCCGCTAAAAAAGTAGGCACTTGAGCGTCATGCAAAGCTTTCAAATAGAAATACCAAAACTCATATTTTATAAAGATGGCTAGGTCAGGCTTTACGATTGATACCCATTTTCGGGCAGCTTCCGGATGGTCTAATGGAAGGTAAAAAACATAGTCCGCTTGGTCATAGTTCTTTTGATGTTCGTATCCTGAAGGAGAAAAAAACGTCAATACAATTTCTACGTTTTCTTGTTTTAGTCTTCCTATGATAGGTCTTCCTTGTTCAAATTCTCCTAATGAAGCACAATGTACCCAAATACGTTTTAGGGTGGTCGGTTGTAAGGTTTGTGCAATGGTAGTAAAGAGGTCTTTTCTTCCTTCCAACCACAGCTGCGCCTTGTTCCCCTTCCTTGCTGTCAAGCGGATACCCAGATGATACAGTTTTAAAAACAATTGATAAAGCAGCAGTGACACAATGTAGATGGGTGCTTTAATAAAATGAAATCATTAGAAATAAGTTACAAATATGCTTAAAATAGTGGGTTGAAAAAACAAGTATGGAATCTTACTTTCAATAAAAAAGCCTCCCAAAAAGGAGGCTCAATATATTGATACAATTGCATGAGGTTTTGTTGGCTATTTAATATACATATCAATATGTCCTCTTACATAAAACTGTTTATTTTCTGCAGAGAAGCCAAAGAACATCCGATAATGATTGCCCGGTATAAGACTCAGACCGGCATAGTCAAGTGGTACGCTTCCATTGATATTGTTAAGGTGTACAGATTTCAAGAAGTGAACATTTTTTTGTTCATCAATTATCATCAGTTTCAAATTCACCGGCTCTACAGAAAAGTATTTCAAGGTTTGGATATCTCTACAAGGATTAGGGTATAATGCTTGAACATTCACATCCGGTTGCATTCTATAGCCAGTAAGATTTACAGTATCCAATGGTTTGAAGCCTTCAAAAACCCATTCAGGCCAGTTTTCGCTAGCATAGTCATCTCCGGCATTACCTATATTACCCAGATAGACACCATTCACATCAAATTCTCTATAGCTTGAAAAATCTGTACTGGCTGCACTTTGATTTTTATTGTCGTCTTTTTTGCACGCCGCTAACGTACATACCGAAAGTGCAATCACTAATAATTTTCTCATCCTTTGGGATATTTTTTTTGCAATATAGTAATCCTATCGGCTATAATTAAATAGAACACAGGATTTTTTTAAGTTTTAAACGGTCTTTTGATTAAATGTTGTGATTCATGCCGCCAATCTTGTGTTTAAAGGCATTTATCATTTCATGAGTTAACTACCACACCTTCCATTGGGGCTGTTGTTGCCACATTGCTTCAAGTTCTTCCTTGTCTCTTATCGTATCCATACATTTCCAAAAACCATGATGTTTATACGCAGCTATTTGACGGTCGGCAGCTAAGTCGTTCATCGGTTGGCGTTCCCACATGATATCATCCGCATCTTCTTTGAGGTATTGGGCAATAGTAGGTTCAATAATAAAGAATCCGCCGTTGATCCAAGTCCCGCTTTCTTCTGGCTTCTCTTCAAAACTATCAATGGTTCCATCAGTTTCTATCTTTATCACTCCAAATCTGCTAGTTGCTTGGATAGAGGTCATGGTACATATCTTACTACTTTGTTGATGAAATTTCATTAGCTCATCAAGATTGACATCACATACACCATCTCCATAAGTAAGCATAAAAGTTTCGTTGCCTACATAAGGTAAAATCCGTTTGAGTCTTCCGGCTGTCATCGTATCCAATCCGGTATCTATTAATGAGATTTTAAACGGTTCGGCATTGTTTTGATGCACTTTTAATGAATTGTCTTTGAGGTCAACCGTTACATCGGCATTATGCATAAAGTAGTTGACAAAATATTCTTTTATCATCCAGCCTTTGTAACCTAGGCAAATGATAAACTCGGTATGTCCATAGGCGGCATATATCTTCATGATATGCCACAGAATGGGCTTCCCTCCAATTTCTATCATTGGCTTAGGACGTAAGGTGCTTTCTTCTGCTATTCGTGTGCCGCGACCGCCGGCAAAGATGACCACTTTCATAAGGCTAAAATATTCGTTTTATTTTCTTTGGTAAGATTTAGGAACAGAGAAGGGCATATCCACGGTTGTATTAAATCCTGCATCAGTGAAATTCATCTCCAACAAATAAGGGTATCCTTGATTGATAGCTTGAATTACGCGCTCCTTTGGGAAGTTGATATTCTGAAGAAGTTGATATCCCGACAAGGTTTCTGTAGCCACCGAATTATCGTTGTCCAAAAACACTTTGAAACCACTAAGTATATTGTTGAGTGTATTAAAGGTTAGTATCTGGTTGAAGTTATCTTTTTTGATGTTGAAATGAGTCACTGACGTTTCTTCTTGTATAGATTGAATTTCTCCATCTTGTCTTAAGGCACTTCCTATAAATAGGTTTTGAAGCATGGCAAAATCAACAGGGAAGGGTAATACTTTATTAGCCTCTTCGGTTCTCATTGAAGTGACGGATTTTTCCAAATAGTTCATCAACATAAAGCTGTCCGGTGTTGCATAGATGCGGGCTACATTTACCAAACCACCGAGGGCACTTACATTCACCCATATAGCTTCATTTTTTTTCACGCGTATATGAGCGGTAAAATCTTGGTTCTGTCCCCGTCCTTCAAAATGGCATTTTGCTTTGCCAGAGAAGGTTTGGTAGTTGGGCACTTGCTGCCATAGCGGAGCATATTTGACAGCTAATGCTTCATTATATTTTGGGGTAGCTATGG
>CALMXV010000378.1 GCA_937871155.1 uncultured Taibaiella sp.
TTGATATTGTTTCTATCTGCACCCCAAATGGACTTCATGCAACCCATACTATTCAATGTTTGCAATCCGGTAAACATGTACTATGCGAAAAACCAATGGGACTTAGCGTAGCTGAATGTGGCAACATGATACAAGCCGCTGAAAAAAGTAATAGACGCTTATTTGCTATCAAACAAAATCGCTACAATCCGCCGGTTGCCGCAGTGAAGAAACTCATTGATGAAGGCAAGCTGGGTAAGATTCAAAATGTACAACTTAGCTGCTTTTGGAATAGAAACAATGCCTACTATGCCAACTCTTGGAAAGGGACTAAGGATATGGATGGTGGCATACTATTTACCCAATTCAGCCACTTTATTGACTTGCTTTATTGGATGGTAGGTGATATAGAAGATGCCAAAGCAATGTGTACCAATTTTGATCATCAGGGAGTCATAGATTTTGAAGATACCGCAGTAGCTATCTTAAAATTCGCTAACGGTGCTTTAGGTACTATCAACTGTACTATCAATAGCCATGAGCGCAATATGGAAGGGTCTTTAACGCTCTTTGGAGATAAGGGTACGGTGAAAATTGGCGGTCAGTACCTAAATGAATTAGAGTATCAAAATATCGAAGGCTTCAAAATTGACAACCTACCGGAAGGAAATAAAGCTAATAACTACGGAACTTATTTCGGCTCTATGAGCAACCATAATCTGGTATATGATAACGTGATTGAAGTATTAGAAAAAGGTGCTCAAATTACTACAAGTGCTTTTGAAGGATTAAAGACTGTTGAGATTATTCAGAAGATTTATAACGCAGCCAAACAAGCTTAAACTATTATTGCAAAGAGCATTCAGCTCATTAGCTTCCACCCATGAAAGTTTTTCAGACCGCCCACACCTTTGCTCCATTTACGGATTACCTAGAAGACAAATATCAGGTAAGTACCCGTTCGTATAGCTTTAGTGAATTTCAAAATATCGTATTGGAAGAGGGTTTTAATGCCGTACATCATTTATCCCCTGTCTTAGACGAAACGGATACTAATGGATTTTATACCCTATGGAATTATGCCCCAATGCAACTCCAATGGGCAAAAGAAAATGGCTGGAAAGAAACAGATTTAAAAGCCATTCAACGCGCCCAGATAGAAGCATTTCAACCGGATGTTTTTTATACACTATCGCCGATACAATATACTGCTGATGAGATAAAAGCTTTACCTAAAAATACCATCAAGCTTAGTTGGTTTGCTTCTCCTGAAATAAATAATATCGACTTTAGCGTATATCATTCCCGCCTGACGAATCTTCCTTCAGATGTGGGTATGCATCAAGGTTTCAGAAGTGATTTTTTTCAATTGAGCGATGCTCCGGTATTTAGTAAATATAATTCTGATGCTGGGCGCCCCATAGATGTATTGTTTTTTGGGCAGTATCTAAAAAACCATTTTGATAAACGTAATGGTTATATCGATGAGTTAATTCGCTTGCAAGAAAAGCATGAATTCAATATGGTATTGGCATTGATGACCCAATACGAATACGAATATCGTTTGCCTTTTAAACTTCCAATGGCATTACATGAAAAGTTTAAGGTATTAAAATTTCCACCAAAGAAGGTAGCCGCCCATGCTCACAAGCCGTTGTTCGGAACGGATATGCTCCGCTATATCGGGCAATCTAAAATTGTATTCAACTGCCATGTGGATATTGCTAATGATTACCGAGTGAACATGCGCATCTTTGAAGCATTGGGTTGTGGGGCACATATGCTAAGCGATGCTGGGCAGTATCCAAAAGGATTAGAAGCCGGTAAGCATTTTACTGTTTATCAAGACGTTAAAGAACTCGAAGCGCAGTTGCTTAAGCTGCTCAAAAATGAAGAAGAGCGCAAAGCCATAGCCAAAGCAGGTACTCAAGCAGTAAGAACCCTTTATTCTAAAGAAAATCAATGGCAAGAATTTCAAAAAATTGTTGCTCAATTTTAAATAAACCACATGGTAGAAAAGCAACCGCATTTGATTCAGTTTTCTTCTATCGGAAGCCCCTCATTAGGCTACTTATCGGTAGGTGAAGGCATGGAATCTATCCCCTTTTCGATAGCTCGTGTTTATTGGACGTATTACACACCTCAAAATGTAGAACGTGGAGGTCATGCTAATATTGATAAAGAACTGGTATTAGTAGCTGTATCTGGAACTATAACCGTTCATACCGAAATGAGAGATGGTAGTAACGCTAGTTTTATATTAGACCATCCTGCTACCGGTTTGTATATACCCAAACTTTGCTGGCATCGTATGCACTATTCACATACTGCGGTGCAAATGGTCATCGCTTCTAATAAATATAGCGAGGCTGATTATATCCGCGATTATAAAACCTTTAAAAGTTGGAAATAACCTTAGCCCAGTTTGATGATTCATGGAAAGAACTAAGCTTTCGTTGGTTGCAACAAGAAGAACTTAGAGCATTGATTGAAGCCCCATCCATTACCCACGAACAACAAGATGCTTGGTTTAAAACTTTAGCCAATCGAATGGATTATAAAATTTGGGGTGTAGTGTATAACCATATTCCTGTTGGTGTTTGTGGTTTAAAAAATATCAATGAACAACAAGCTGAGTACTGGGGATATATTGGAGTAATGGATTACTGGGGAAAAGGTATCGGTAGCAAGATGATGGAATTCATGGAAGAAAAAGCAAGAGGCTTAAAACTAAAAACATTGGTATTGAAAGTAGCCGCTACCAACAAAAGAGCCATCCGTCTTTATGAAAAAGCAAAGTTTCAACCCTTATCTTACTCTACTACTCATTTAATGATGGAGAAAATAATACCCTACTAACGACCTATCTACACGACCAATATCATTAAGTAAAACGATACGAAACATTAGTTTATAAATGACGACATCCGCATACCTCTTATCTGAAAGCTACTATCGCGAAACCTTCTCGAAAGCATTCAACCCTTATATCCGTCATGAGTTTATCGCTCATAATGCTCATAAGGTTGAGGGGTTCATTCATTTGGCTAACACAGAGAAAAAGCCGGATTTGGGGATTGTTTTGGGTATTCGCAACAATTGTTTATTAGCCCCTTTCTCTGCACCTTTTGGCGGTTTTCATTATCGTCATGAGCTGGTGTACTCCACCGAAGTAGATGCTTTTATCAAGAGTATCAATGACTATTTCGAACAACAATCTTTCGACAGTCTTTCCATTACCTTGCCTCCTAGTATCTATAGCAGCCATATTAATGCTAAAGTCATCAGTTCCTTCTTCAGAACAGGCTTTACCATGCAAGCAGCTGATGTTACCAATTTCATTCCGCTACATCAAGTAGGGGATAAGTTTAGTGAACGTACAGCAAGAGATTATTATGCACAAGCAGTGAAACATGGCTTAACCTTTAATAAAGTAACGGACACTACCGATTTAGAAAAGGTTTATGCGATCATTCATGATAACCGTGCTCGTATGGGACGACCTATCTTTATGACCTTAGATGATGTTTTGGAAATGGAACAGCTTTGGCCGGTTGACTTCTTTTTGATTGAAGACTCGAATAAAAATCCTATTGCAGCTGCCATTTTTTATCAAGCACATCATCATACGGTTCAAGCTGTATTGTGGG
>CALMXV010000379.1 GCA_937871155.1 uncultured Taibaiella sp.
TCTTTTGCATCTTTGTGGATAATGGTCTTCTCCGTAAAAATGAATTTGAACAAGTGATGGAAGGGTATAAACACCTTGGTTTAAATGTGAAAGGAGTAGATGCAAAGAAACATTTTTATGAAGCATTAAAAGACGTTACCGACCCGGAACAAAAAAGAAAAATAATTGGTAAAGGCTTTATTGATATTTTTCAAATAGAAGCAACTGCATTGAAAGATGTCAGTTTTTTAGGACAAGGAACGATCTATCCGGATGTGATTGAATCCGTATCAGTACACGGCCCTTCAGTCACTATTAAGTCGCATCACAATGTAGGCGGCTTACCGGAGAAGATGAATTTGAAATTAGTAGAACCTTTACGCTTTTTATTTAAAGATGAAGTAAGACGAGTAGGTAGGGCGTTACAATTAGATGATATCTTTTTATCCCGTCATCCATTCCCTGGTCCCGGCTTAGGCATTCGTATTCTAGGAGCTGTATCTGAAGAGAAAGTGCAGATGTTGCAAGAAGCTGATCATATCTACATCCAAAACCTAAGAGATAGTGGATTGTATAATGAAGTTTGGCAGGCAGGAACCATACTATTGCCGGTACAAAGCGTAGGTGTGATGGGAGACGAGCGTACGTATGAATTTACTGTTGCCCTTAGAGCAGTAACTTCAGTAGATGGTATGACGGCTGACTGGGCACATTTGCCACATGAGTTCTTAGCTAAAGTGTCCAATGAAATAATCAATAAAGTAAAAGGAATAAATAGAGTGGTATATGATATCAGCTCTAAGCCTCCTGCTACTATTGAATGGGAATAGTATTGCTACAAACTATTACCTCAATCGCTTGAATACTGTGAAAGTGAACGATTAAAACTATTTGTTGATGAAAAGAATCATCTACCTAATACTTCTATTAATTACGGTAACTAATACAAGTGCAGAGGCACAATTTTGGAAGAAAAAAAATTCTTCTTCAAAGAAAAAGCCAATGGTAAGTAAGAAGTTAGAATCTACAAATGAAGTTGCAAAGAAGAAAACAAGAGAGATAAAATATCCTTCAACTATAACAAAGGATAGGTATAGAATAGATGTCTTATTGCCACTTTATTTGGATGAAGTAGCTAAAGATGAAAAAGTAGAGAATACCGATAAACTACCAGAACGGGTTCAAAATAGTCTTCGTTTTTATGAAGGAATTAAATTAGCCGCCGATACACTTACTAAAGCAGGTTATGAAGTAGATGTAGTTATACATGACATTACTCAAGCTGCATTAGCACCAGAGAAGCTAATCAAATCTGCTGCTTTGGATAGTGCTGATCTTATCATTGGTGCGGTACAATCCTATCAATTATCAGCTCTCGCCAACTATGCTCAAAAGAAAAAAATAAACTTTGTTTCTGTATTATCTCCTGCTGATGCCGGTATTGTCAACAATCCTTATTTTACTATTACACAACCAACGTTACTCACCCATATTAAAAAGATACGCGCACAAGCACTAAAGAAATATCCCGATCAACAAATACATCTTTTCTACCGTACAAAACCTTCTGTTGACTCAGCCGCCTATCAGTATATGTTCACCGATGTTGAAGATCTTGTTCTGCCTTTAGTTATTAACTCTTTACCAAGCACCAAACAATTGGAGTTGTTATTTGACAGCACACAAACCAATGTCATATTATTACCTATCCTTGATCAAGGATATGTGCAACAAGTGATGGATTATATTCAAGAGTCGTTTCCTTCTTATCGGTTTGACATCTACGGATTACCTTCTTGGAAAGGAATGCCCAAGATGTTAAAGACTGGGAAGTACCCTAATTTTATTATCAACTATTCTACACCTTTTTATTACAATGTAAATAGTTCCATGACGCAATATTTATCCAAAGCTTATAAGAATGAATTTAAAGGAAAGTTGACAGAAATGACCGTTCGTGGATTTGAAACACTAACCTTGTACGCAGGCTATCTAACGGAGTATGGAACTATCTTTAATGATAAGATGACGGATTCACCCATGACCATTAGTCGCTATAAATTGTCACCACAATGGACGGAAGTTAATGACTTACTATATTTTGAAAATACGCATTGTGCCATTTACCGTTTTTCAGATGGGTCGTATTCTGTGACTGATTAATAAAATGAATTATCGCTTGCTACCCTTTCGATAAGTTTTAAAATCTTTGTTCTTTCCTTTTTTCTGTTGTTGATTTTCGTATTCTTTTATGTAATCTTCAGTAGTTTTTACTTTCTCTTTTGTGCTTTTGGAAGGAGGAACATACGTAGTGTTTTTAAACGTTTTTTTAGAAGTAGATGATGCGGTCTTACTACTTTCTGCAACCAATAAATGAATACGTTGAGTTTCTTCATCAGTAAGATAGCGCCAGTGGCCAAGGGGTAATTTACCAAGTGTAACATTCATTATGCGCACTCTTACCAGCTTTTTTACTTTGTAATTAAGCGCTTGGCACATTCTTCTTATTTGTCGATTGAGCCCTTGTGTCAAGGTTATTCTAAATACATATTTGCCGATACCGGAGACTTTACAAGGTTTGGTACGCTTACCTAAAATTCGTACCCCTTCACTCATTTGGGTAAGAAACTCTTGAGTGATGATTTGATCAACAGTAACGATATATTCCTTCTCATGCTCATTGCCGGCTCTTAAAATCTTATTGACGATATTGCCATCGTTAGTAAGAAAAATTAATCCTTCAGAATCTTTGTCTAATCGACCAATTGGGAAAATTCGATCTTTATGATTGATATAGCTGATGATATTGGTTTTGTCTTTTTCGTCGGTAGTACTTGTGATACCTTCCGGTTTATGGAAAGCGATATAAATCGTTTTACGTTTTTTACGAAGTGGTTCCCCATCTATTTCTACTAAGTCTCCAGTGTACACCCGATTACCTTTTTCTGCTGGTTGTGTATTAATGGTTACACGTCCTTGGTCTATATAGTCATCTGCTTCTCTACGAGAGCAAAATCCGGTATCGCTTATATACTTATTGATGCTAATGCCATCCATGATAATTATCGCCTTTTACTTAGAATGAATCGGTAAAGTTAGCAGAAATCAAAGCTTAGCATAATTAAGAAAAAACTATTCAAAACTAGTACACAAATAAACACTTCAAACTCTTAATAGCTGCGGTTTTCAGTAGAAAAAAATATTTAATTTTCAACAACAATTTATTAACATATTTCAAAGAATTCTTTTAGCTTTGAATGAATTGAAAAAATCTTATTTCTATTAAACCTTATGAAAACTATACTTAAACTTAACTACAACACTTCTTATGGATAAACGTTTACGTTTTCTAGGTTCAATATTACTTTTAGTATTGGCATTTACAACAAAGGTTTTTGCTCAAGCACCGGTAGCCAACTTTACTTTAAGCAGTACTTCTGGCTGTATGCCTTCTGCACCGTTCACTTTTACCAATACGACTACAGGTAGTGGTCCAATAACTTATACTTGGAATTTTGGAACTACGCTACAGCCAAATAGTAATGGTGTCAATGCCACGATTAATGCAAATATTGTGGGTACTCATACCATTACCTTAACCGCTACAAATAGTTTTGGTTCGAATTCTATCAGCAAAACGATAACGGTAAACCCGCAACCAATAGTAAGTTTCTTGACTTTTGACACTGCACAAACCTGCCCACCCAAGCTGGTGAATTTTACCAATAATACTATTTTAGGTACCGCAGGTGCAGGTACTTATTCATGGGTATTTGGTGATGGTAATACAAGTTCGGCTACCAATCCTTCTAATAACTATGCTTCAGGGGGCAACTTCAATGTAACCCTTACTGCAACTAATAGCGCCGGCTGTTCTAATTTTTCTTCGATTAATAATTATATAAAAGTGCCTTTACTACCTATTCCCAATTTTACAAGTAGTAATAATATCGCATGTAGTGTGCCAGCAACGGTCAATTTCACCAATACTTCTGCTAATATTAATTCTACAACTGTGAATACGTGGAATTTTGGCAATGGAACACAAACAAGTGTGGGTACTGCATCCGTAGCGAATACATACGCAACAGCCGGTTTTTATACCGTCACTTTAACTGCTGCAAATGGGCTTTGCTCAGCTTCTACTACTAAAGCTGCCTTTGTAGAAGCGGATGTTTTAATACCTAACTTCACTTATGCACCTTCCAATATTTGTAAAAAAACTCCGGTTAGTTTTACGAATACCACCACTCCTTCCACAGGTACCAGCACATGGTATTTTGGCGATGGAGATAGTGCTGTTGGAACCAATGCTGTTCATGCTTACCAAAGCTCCGGCACATTTACCGTTACACTAAAAGTGCTTTATAAAGGCTGTATTAAAACAACTACTCAAACAATAACCGTTGCTCCTGCTCCTACTACATCTCCTACTATTACTCCAACAGCATGTACTACACCTTTGATGTATAATTTTAATGCTACAGTCGTAGGCGGAAATACCTATTTGTGGAATTTTGGTGATGGTGCTACTTCTACCTCTCAGAATGTCCAACATACCTATTTAGCCTCCGGAATGTACACGGCAATATTTACGGCTACCAATACGACAACAGGTTGCAGTACTTTAGATACTATTAACTTTTATGCAGGAAAGCCGGTGGTGAGTATTAGAGATTCCGGAAATC
>CALMXV010000380.1 GCA_937871155.1 uncultured Taibaiella sp.
AAAAAAAGTAAATATTGGTAAGTAATGCGCTACTAA
This sequence comes from uncultured Taibaiella sp., assembly GCA_937871155.1. GTDB lineage: Bacteria > Bacteroidota > Bacteroidia > Chitinophagales > Chitinophagaceae > JAFIGV01. The sequence goes on from CALMXV010000380.1 coordinate 37, forward strand.
TATGAGAAAAAAAGAAATAACAAACTAACTCATTCACCACACCAACTAAGAGTAATAGGAATAATGGGAAATACGATTCAGAAAGATTTCTGAATCGTATTAAAATAGTAAGAAAAGGGAATAATATGCTAAGGCTTAAATAAAATACCAATAATTTGTTCATCTAGTTTCACTTTAATCTTCATAGGCAAAAAGTTATTATGGGTACCGCTGACCTGCTTCAGCTATTCTAGGGTTGTCAGTTATAGTACCACCACTTCCGATAATATCTTCACCATTAGGGTTCACTCCTACAAAAATCACACGAACTTTATTGCCAGAGTCCATTCCTAAATAGGTACGAAAGGCTACGGTATTAGGTTGGCAAAGAATCTCATCAATAGCCTTAAGGTTAAATGTTTCGGTTAAAGGCATCACTTTCTTCCCACGAAATTCAGGAAGTAATATATTTTCATGCATTTGATTATAACGGTTGGTCATATCCAATGCTTGTTGTAAAGGGATATCATGGTTAAGTCCATTAACTGTATCCGAAAAAGGAGTAGGTGCGGGTTTGTTATCAATACATTTGACCGGGTCTTGCATTTCTGCACCTTTTGCCATCAGGGTTTCTTTGCTATTGGTGCTTTCACTAGGGTTTTCACCACAGCTACTCAGCCAAAACATGGAAAGAAAAAAACTTGCAACAAGTAGTGATTTTTTGGTTTTTGAATAATGCATAACGTTTGTTTTTGTAAGTACAAAGCTATCCATGCCTAGATAAATCTCTTACGTATTTATACGCATTCCATCAAGGAAACCACCTTTTTGAAATAACCTCAATTAAAAAGCCATTGAAATATATCTCAATGGCTATTCAACAAATTTTCACAAACAGCTTTTAAGAAACGAAATAATTGCAAAGCTTGTAAAGTAATCGTGCTCCTACAATAGCATCTATATTATCGGCTGTTTTCACTCCTACTGACACTTCATTAAGATCAAAGCCAATAAGTTCTTTCCCGGATGCTTTAATTAACTTAAACAAATAAAACACTTGGTCTAGCTCAAAGCCACCGGGTACCGGTGTACCCGTATTCGGACATAGTTTGGGATCCAACCCATCAATATCAAAGCTGATATACACTTTATTGGGAAGCTTTGAGACTATATCTTCACATATTTTTTTCCAAGTCTCTCCTTCATACATACGTTCTTTAATATTCTTATCAAAAAACGTTTCTATTCTTGAGTCTTGATTTATCATCTCAACTTCCTCATCACAGTAATCACGAATTCCCACTTGAACGAGTTTAGATACTTGTGGTACTTCTTTTAATACATTATACATGATAGAGGCATGCGAATACTGAAAACCTTCATAAGCATTTCTCAAATCAGCATGTGCATCTATTTGTAACACGCCAAAATCACTATGAATAGTTGCTAAAGCCTTAATAAACCCAAGAGGTGTGCTATGGTCACCACCTACAAGTGCCACCTTCTTCCCTTGTTTTAACAGCGTCAAAGTCATTTCTTGCACCCAATTACACAACATAACACCACCATTATTTACTTCTTGAAGTTTTCCTGAAAGCTGTTCGTTATCTTCTACATTGCCTCCATCTACCAAATGGGAGATAATCAATTCAGCACATTGTCTTAAATAATCGCTTTTCTTTTTGATGTTTTTATCTACCGGCATCATATAGAAGCCCTTTTTCCAGCCGTCTTTTACATCAGGGTCGTATAAGTCCACTTGCATAGAGGCATCATAAATATTTTCAGGTCCTCTTGAAGTGCCATCTCTATAGGAAATGGTTACCTCCCAAGGAACCGGTAGAATTACTAAATCGGCATTTTCTTGGGTAGAAGGGAGACCAAAAATATTGTTGGAGCTTAAGCCTACACTATTCGCGTCAAACTGAGATAAATCTAAAGCCATAAAAACATTTTGAGCGGCAAAAGTAAGGTATTATTTCAATGAGAAACTGGAACAAACATAGATACCACAATTATAAAAAGGCATTTAATTTGGTCTTGTTAGAAAGTACCAAATACCTTCTTGTTAATTTATTCTTTACATGCAAATTGGTTATAGGTCTATTTGACAGTTTATTTGGGATGGTATCGATATTGCTATTACATTTGCATTCTAAATCATAAAATAAAAATTAAAACATGGCAGCAGTATTCACAGATTCCAATTTTGATGCTGAAGTATTAAAAGCAGATAAACTTTCAGTTATTGACTTTTGGGCACCTTGGTGTGGTCCTTGTTTGGCATTAGGCCCAACAATTGATGCAATATCAAAAGAGTATGAAGGAAAAGTAATCGTAGGAAAAGTAAATGTGGATGAAAACCCTCAGCTTTCTATCAATTATGGTATTACTAGTATTCCAGCTGTATTATTTATCAAGAACGGCCAAGTAGTGGACAAGCAAGTAGGTGCAGCACCGAAAAGTGCCTTTGAAAAGAAGATTCAACAGCACATGTAATTTAGTTTTTTCATAGTATTTTTATTACGACCTAGTCCTATAATTGGCTAGGTCGTTTTTATTTACTGGGCTATACTACCCTTGTAAAGTCCATTATCCACCGGAGGACAAATTGACACCAAACAAAAAAGGTCATACATGAAGTACGACCTTTTTATAAATGAGCTTACTAAATTATTTTTTAGTAGTTGCTTTTTTAGCAGTTGCTGTTTTAGCGTCTTCAGCTACTTCTTCAGTAGTTAAATCCAACATTTTTTCTAACTGACGAACTTGCTTTTTAAGATCATAAATGGTTTTATACATTTCATCCATTTCACTACGAGTTGCTACAGGAATGCCAGTCATGAATTTTTCCATTTGCATTTCGATGTCTTTACGCAATTTCAATTGCATAGCACTTACTTCTGCCATCAATTGGCTATAAGCATCGCTTTCAAAAAGCTCAACGAAAGTTTTATCGCTGATGTTCATCCATTCTTGGTAAAGAGCCATTATGCTGTTTACGTCTTGACCTTTTTGGATTTTGGTAGCAATATTCTGAGCTAAGTTATCCATTACCTTAGTACCTTGAGTGTACATCATATATTGCAATTCTGCATTTTTGATGTTATATACTGCGATACGGTTTGATAAATCTTGCCACTCAACTAAAGTTTTAGTTTGAGCATTTGGAGTCATCATTTTTGTGAAAGGAGCAGTTGCTTCGTTCATGTTATTGTAGAAAGCATTGTAACCACTCATCATGTTACCAAACATTTCAGTTGTATTTACTGGCATAGCTTGGTTAAGCATGTTACGAACTTGTTCGTAGTTGTTCCAGTTGTTTTGGCTAGCTTGTTTGAAATTGTTTTGGAACATTTCAGAAGCTTGTTGCATATACTGACGGCTATTTTCTGGCATAAAACCAAAATATTTATCCATCATATCTTTATAAGCCACTGGGTTCATCCATTGTTTGTAAACTTCCATGTTGAAAGTTTTGTCTTGGATTGATTTCCACATTGGCATCCACATTTCATAAAACTTAGTGAATCCTTCAGTAGCATTCATCATGTTTTTGTAAACATCTTGCGTAGTACCGTTTTGCAAATTCTCTTGGAATTTAGCAAAACCGTTATTTAAGATATCGTTGTATTGATTAAAGATACCTGTCCAATTTTGAGAAGCATTTTTATATGCATCTATATTGAACATGTTGTTCCATTGTTGTAAACCATTGAACCAATTTTGTGTATTGTTCATATTGCTCATCCAGTTGTTCCAATTGTTGGTCATGTTGTTCCACATTTCCATTGGATTGCTAGTAGCTGCATTTTTATTGCTGTTCATAGCATTTTGGAAATAACTGTTGTTCATTTCCCACATTTGTTTAGCTTGGTTCATTTGTGTGTTAAACCAATTTTGATAATACTCATTCATTTGAGTAGCATTTTTTTGAAGGTCTTCGTTAAGGTTAGTTCCTTTTTCAGACACTTTAGTGAAAATATTTTTTTGATTGTCCAACCAGTTCTTGTACCACTCACTTCCTTTTTGAACTGTTTCGTTCACTAGGTTGTTACCGTTAGTGAATTTCTTAGTGTTTTCAGCCATAGTGTCCACAGCGTTCTTTTGTGTTTCAACCATAGTGTCCACTACGTCTTTGTTGTTTTGATTAGCCATTTTTATTTGTTTTTATTTTTTAATTTTTATTGTTTATAATTGCGTTCTTCTTCTGAGATTAGTTCACTTTATCTGCTACTTTATAAGGTGAATTTTCAACATAATTTTTCTCAGTTTTCTCAAATTCGCGGCAAAGGTACGGACTTAATAGATATAAAAAAATAAATTTTTA
>CALMXV010000381.1 GCA_937871155.1 uncultured Taibaiella sp.
AAACACATACTTTCAGGTATAATGAATTAGGCTTATTAACACAAAGAACAGGACCGGAAGGTACAACATACCTAAGCTATTATGGAGACGGCAATGGCTATGCTAACCAAATTGCCACAGTTTCAGGATTTAATGGAGTCAGTGAAAACTATTACTATGATAATTTAGGGAGGCTGACGCAAAAAGACAAAGTAATTGAAGGGCATAGCTACTCTACTTCATATACATACGATAACAACGATAACCTGACAAAAAAAGAATACGGCGATGGGTTTTATATTAATTACAACTACACCAACGGATTTTTGAATTCGGTAGTACAACCATTGCAACACTTACTCCCTATCCATATCACGCCATCATTTTTATTTACTTCAAATTCTATAAATGGACAAGGACAAGCTACAAGTTATTCTCTAATCAATGGATTAACGACTACAAATACATACGATAATATTTTCCTTACCCGTACTACCACGCCTGGAATACAAGATTTGGAAATGACGTATGATTTTACAACAAGTAATCTTAACCAAAGAAACGACCATATAAAAAGCCTAAAAGAAGATTTTAGTTACGACAATTTACAACGTCTCACTCAAAGTGTAGTGAATGATTACGGCAATCAAGCATTGAAACCTGCATTGGGGGTGACGTATGATGTCTCGCCTAATGGAACGAGTAGAGGGAACATTCTCACTAAATCTGACGCCGGTAGTTTTGGTGTTAGCTTTACAGCTAAAACACTTAGTGCGAAGAACGAAAACAGTTTGATTAGTCAAAATGTACAAGATATCACCTACACCCCTTATCGCAAAACAGAAACAGTAAAAGAAATAAGTCTGAATAGCAATGAATATATACAGTCATTTATGTATGACGCGGGCTATAACAGAGTAAAGACTGAAGTAACGGAAAATGGAGTGCCGGTACTTACCCGCCACTATCTTGATGACTATGAAGTAAACATAGACCCAAATACACAAAGCAAAACCTACATTCACTATATAGCAGGTGGCGATGGGCTATGTGCTATTGCTGAAGTGCAAAACCAGTTTTATCCAATCAACAACAATGTAACCTATCATGCTGTTTATAAAGATCACCTTGGCTCTATCGTTACTGCTACAAGCCAATACGGGACTATAGAAGCTGAACAAAACTTTGATGCATGGGGTATAGAACGCAATGCACAAGACTGGACTTATAACAATGTGGGAGGCGTAGGTCTCGCTAACTCTTGGCTATACCGTGGCTATACAGGGCAAGAGCACATGCCGCACTTTAGCATTATCAACATGAATGGGAGAATGTATGATCCTGTATTGGGAAGGATGATGAGTCCTGACCCGTATATAATGCTAGAGGGTACCCAAGGATATAATCGATATAGTTACTGTTTGAATAATCCTCTTAAATATACTGACCCGAGTGGTAATTTTCTGAAAATGGCAATGTTTGGTATTGGAATGTTAGCAGATTACCTAAGCAATTTAAGTACTGGTCAGCACGACCCATTAGGAAATGCATATAGAAATGTTTCTTCTGGAATTGACGGTATGTCAAATTGCATGCAATTTAAAATATACTCAGACGAAAATACATTAGTAACCGCTGGATTAGATCCATTTAGTATTGGTTTATCTGCAAATTATTATCAGAAAGCTGGTGATTGGAATCTTAATGCTAACGTTGGTGTTGGATATTTTAGTGGCCCTAATGCTGGTGCAGGTGTCGGCTATAGCATTGGAGATTTTTCAATAGGCATTGGAGGAAGTACTAACTTCAGTAGTTATAGTTTTAGTGGTGGCGGTTCATACAATGATGGACGGTTTTCTGCGGGCTATTATCAAACATATTATGGTGGAAGCAATGGTGATGCGGCTCTAAATCAATGGAGCGGAGGTTTTAGCGTTGGGCTAAATGGAATGAAGTTTAGAGAAGAAAATGATTTTTTAGCATTCGGACATAGTTCAGACAAAGGGCGTACTCAAGCATGGGAGTTTAGCTATGGTAATTTAGCAATCGGTTCATTTATACAAACTAATGATCCTAAGGGTGGTCCAACTGAAAATACAGCTAGTCCTCATTGGGGACTAAATCGAACTAAATATGATTCGTGGGTAAATGGGCAAGTCTTAATGGCTCCGGTTTATTTGGGATATAATAGTGGAAATAGTTCATCGCGTATTGGATATAGCACTTGGCAAGTTCAAGACCTACAACAAAATGGTATGCATCAATCTTTTTTTACACCAGGTAATCAGAATTATTATTTGAATTATAACAATTTATATACAGGTGGGTATTTCCTCACAGGTTATAATAATCCATATTCGCTTTATGGCTTTTAAATTTCATTACTCAAAGATAAAAATATTTCCAATGTTTTTATTTGTTCTTTTTACCTGCAATTGCGTTTTAGGTAAGAAGGTTCCCAAATACATTAGAGAAAAATTTAAAAATTGTTATAATGGCCAAAAGACAGGTATAGATAATTTGATAAATATAAATGGATATTACATTTTGAGACAACTTCAACATGTATGCTCGGGAGTGGGAATAAACGAAGTTTGCCGTGATACCACAGAAATTAATTTACTGTTTTATGATGATGGCACTTTTCTTTATAATTTTTATGATCTTTATAGTCCATACCCAGGAAATACAGTTTCATATTTAGAAGCTGTTTGTAAAAATAAGAAAACTGCTGAATCCTTTTATAGTGGTTTTTTTTGGGGCATTTACCGTATTGAAAAAGACACAATAATAACTCAATATATTTTTAATGAAGCGTTGTTAGCACCTTGGAATGTTTGGGAAGATAAGTACTTAGTTATTGATAGAAATACTATTAGTAAAATACCTTCAGCAACAAAACCCTTATTCAACACAACGAAGAAAGAAAGGGAATTAATAATAGCAGATTTGGAGAAAAAAAAATTTCTTTTTGCTCAATTTAGAAAATTAAAAAGTATCCCGCCTCCTAATTCATGGCTAAAGAAAGAAAGTTGGACAAAATGTAAATAGATACATTGCATAAAAGCAACTGTATGTTTTAGTTAAAATTGCAAAAAATATGAAAAAAATCATTTTACCTACATTGATACTTTTATGCTTGAATGCATGTAAAAAAAATGAAACTAATGATAAATATGATTGGGATATAGCAACAATAGACGGTTATATTTATAAAACAGAATACGATAAATCAGAAACAGAAATCGCACAACTATACCCAGAATTATGCAAATATTTTCGTAAAGATGAACCAAAATTCTGCTGGTATTTTAATGATGGTACATGGAAAAAGAGCTTTTCTGAAAAATATATCAAATGTTTTTTGCAGCAATATCAACCTCAAAAAGTTGATTGCAAAACATCGCCAACCAGTGAATTTTGGTACACAAGAACAAAACACATTCATAAAAAAACGGAGCAATTTTGGTTGTCTAATATCATCGCAAAGTGGTATCACAATGATGATACACTCGAGATTTTTAACAATAAATCTTTTGAAATGGTTATTTCTAATACTTCTGATAGCCTCATTATTTTGCAGCGTAGTAATAATGGTTTTGATTTTTATTGAATTCAGTCTCAGAAAATTTAATTTGTCACATTCAATAAAAAATTTGTTATGCATACAAATATGGTTGACTTTTGAACTAAGCATAAAATTTCGATTATACCAAGACTTTTGTCTTATTGATAATGAACCTCCACCCATTACATTTACTTTATAATTAAATTTTAGAATATTAATCAAAAAATACAACAAATAATTTATGAAAAAAATATTTTTAGCACTCATTATTCTTCTCAGCATTTCAGATAAAACAAGTGCGCAAATCCAAAACCCCAATGAGCCAGTATGTCGCATTTGGTACGATTACGATGCAAACGGGCAACGGGTAAAACGATATTACGAGTGTAAAGACCCGATGGGAGAAGTTGCACTGCATCCCATTCGCTTAGAGCTATTTCCGAATCCTACTGGCGGTACTATAATCGTTGTTGGCAGTGAAACTGCCGATGTTTTTGTTGCAAGAATTTTCAAAATAGACGGTATAGAAATAGCAGCTGAAACATGTTACGATTGCAATGAAATAAGGTTTGATATTTCGGATCAACCTACTGGCACCTATGTGGTAAATGTTTTATTACAAAAGCAAGGGTATGATGATCTACAAAAAGGGGTTACTGTAATAAAGTATGATGAATAGATAACTTTTCAATCAAAAATAGTTTTTGAATATCTCTGTAAGATTTTTTGATAAAATCTAAAAAAAACTTCCCCCGTTAAAATTTGTTCATCTCAAAACCAACGTTTACCCCGCAACAAGCAGTAACAAAAATATTTTAAAAAAACACCCACACTTCTTAGTAGTTTGGCCAAAAAGGTAAACCTCTTTTGTTTTTGGTTAATTTACTCGTACCATCTCATAGTTAGGGGTTTTAAACCCAAATTACCCAATGGAGACTTTTTCCAATCAATCTGGCAGTCACATAGTCCTACAAACCATTATCTACTTTTTGGGGTGAAGGCAATTTTGAGTTTTAGTGTATCTCCTATTTTCTCAAAGTAGGATCCTATTGCAAAGGCTCTGTATCTTAATGTGGATAAGGTTTTTTGTGATTTTTCTTACAATACAAACAATCTGAAAATAGACATCAGGTTATAGACTATCATTGAAAAAAGTAGGGCTACTTCGGTTGGATAGAACTCCTATTAATTGAAGCTGTCTGCACCAAAATCAGCTTTCAATTCTTTAATTCTATTTTCTGCATTGCCGTGTATAAGGTAGTTGCGCCATACGGAAGCAGCAGCAAAATCTTTATTGGTAAATGATAGCTCGAATTTCATAGACTCTTTTTTTTTCAACTACTACACAGTTGGATTTAATCACCAAAAATCAACTATTTATTTAAATGGCGGTTTCTTAATTTAATACTCGTTTGATATCACTTTACAAAGCATAAAAAAAACAGCTACTTTTCAGTAGCTGCTTCTGTGGTGACCCCGTCAGGATTCAAACCTGAAACCTTTTGATCCGTAGTCAAATGCTCTATTCAGTTGAGCTACGGAGCCATCCATTTGTTTGGGAGTGCAAAGATATGCAGGAAGACTAATTTTCCAAATCATTTTTAGAAATTTGCCGTATTATTTTTGGGCAAGCATTATGAACATCGAAATCTGGAGCATCGGGAAAGCAAACGACACATTTATTGAGGAAGGTATTCAACAATACCTTCAAAAAACAAAACCTTATTGTGCCATTAGCTTAGACATTATTCCTCCGCTAAAAAAAACACCTGCCAATATTGATGCCCTTAAAAAAGAAGAAGAAGCGCTGATTCTAAAAAAACTCAAACCTCAACACTATCTCATCTTACTAGATGAAACCGGTAAATTGCACACTTCACCTCAATGGGCACAGCAGTTTCAACAACTCATGAATCAAGGAACAAAAACGATAGTATTACTTATTGGTGGGGCATTTGGTGTATCAGAAAACATAAAGGCACAAGCAAAACAAACATGGTCGTTATCCAAGCTAGTCTTCCCACATCAGTTGGTGCGCCTAATGGTTAGCGAGCAAGTATATCGGGCATTTAGCATCTTAAACAATTCCCCTTACCATCATTCATAATAGTCTATATTCGCCATTCAACAGCGCAAAAATGAGCTTTACTTTAATCATCATCATCATTACCGTTATTATATCTGCCTCTGCTTTTAATAATCAAAAAATCATGCAAGATTTAATACTGTATCCACGATTGATGGACAGCCCTAAAACTTATTACCGCCTTATCACTTCTGGGTTTATTCATGCGGATTGGATGCATCTAATCTTCAACATGTTTACCTTATTTTTCTTTGGAAGAAATGTGGAAATTATTTTCCAAATGAGGGGGATGCATCAATATAGCTTTCTCATTCTATACTTTTTAGGTATTGTGGTGGCTTCATTGCCTTCATTCTACAAGCATCGAAACAATAGCTATTACCGTTCTTTAGGTGCCTCTGGTGGTGTAGCAGCTATCTTATTTGCCTTTGTCTATTTCGCCCCTTGGGAAACAATTTATATTTGGTTCAT
>CALMXV010000382.1 GCA_937871155.1 uncultured Taibaiella sp.
CAAATGATCCAAAAATTATCAAACCCCAATCCTAAAGTAAACACCAACGACATCATAATAAAAGGTGCCAGAATGCACAACCTAAAAAATATTAATGTTGCTATACCCCGTAATAAGTTAGTGGTGGTTACAGGTGTTTCAGGAAGTGGCAAGTCCAGCCTGACAATGGATACTTTATTTGCAGAAGGTCAAAGAAGATATGCCGAAAGCCTGAGTGCCTATGCACGTCAGTTTATGATGCGTATGGATAAACCGGATGTGGACAGCATTGACGGTATTTGTCCGGCCATTGCCATAGAACAAAAAGTTAGCTCACGCACACCACGCTCTACCGTAGGCTCCATGACCGAACTTCAAGATTATTTAAGGTTATTATTTGCACGAATAGGACATACCTTTTCTCCTATTTCGGGTGAAGAAGTAAAAAGAGATGATGTGGGTGATATTCTTCAATATATTCAAAAATTAGAAGCCAAGACTAAGGTTTATTTAATAGTACCTTTCAAATTATTTGATGGCCGTACAGAAAAAGAAGAATTGTCACTCTTGCTTCAAAAAGGATTTACCAGACTATTATTAAGAAAGAAAACTGCTCCGGAAACGATAAGGATAGAAGACCTTTTAGAAACAGAAGCTATTCAACTACAATTAGATATTTGCTATATCATTATCGACCGTTTCGTAGTAAAAGATTTTGATGAAGACGATTTTCATCGGATGGCAGATAGTATAGAAACGGCTTTCTACGAAGGTTTAGGAACATGCTACTTGGATATTGACCATAAAAAACTCAAACAATTTAGCAATAAATTTGAAGCTGATGGCATCCAGTTTGAAATACCTTCTCCCAATTTATTTTCATTCAACAATCCTTATGGGGCCTGCCCCAAATGCGAAGGATTTGGCAATGTATTAGGCATTAGTGAAGATTTGGTGATTCCTAATTTGGAATTAAGTGTTTATGAAGATGCCGTTGCTCCTTGGAAAGGAGAAAAAATGAAGGAATGGAAAGAAGCTTTTATACGGGCAGAGGTAAAAAATGGCTTTCCGGTACACAAAGCCATCAAGAAATTAAGTGAAGAACAAAGAGCTACTTTACAAAAATGGATAGATGAGTTTTTTCAAATGGTAGAAGAAAATCTTTACAAAGTCCAATACCGTGTGATGCAGTCAAGATATAGAGGAAGGACAAAATGCCCTAGCTGTAAAGGCACCAGATTGAGACCGGATGCTCTTTTTGTAAAAATTGAAAATAAAAATATAGCAGAACTTTCTGCACTACCTATAAAGGATTTGCAATCTTGGTTTCTGCAATTGAAACTTAATAGCCATGAAAGTAAAATAGCAAAAAGGATATTAATTGAAATCAACCAAAGACTCAACACCTTAATGGATGTGGGACTGAGCTATTTAACGCTTTATCGTCAAGCCAATACCTTATCGGGTGGCGAAAGCCAAAGAATACAATTGACAAAATTTCTAGGTAGCAACCTTACCGATAGTCTTTATATTTTAGATGAACCCAGCATTGGACTACATCCCAGAGATACGGATCGGCTGATAAGCGTTCTTAAAAGCTTAAGGGACCTGAATAATACCGTCGTTGTAGTTGAGCATGATGATATGATGATGAGGGAATCCGATGACATTATCGACATGGGACCCTTAGCAGCACATTTGGGCGGTGAAGTGGTGGCACAAGGCAATTTAAAAACCATCATCAATAACCGGGAAAGCCTTACCGGAAAATATCTCTCGGGCAAATATAAGGTTGATGATTTTTTGAATACTACCACTAGAGTTAAAAGAAAAATCAACCAAAAGATTAGCTTAAAAGGCTG
>CALMXV010000383.1 GCA_937871155.1 uncultured Taibaiella sp.
CAACAACATTAGGGTTCTTTCTTCCAGCTTCCAGAATTCCTTCTCCAAAACCAGAACGGGTTTCTTTATCGTCTATTTTTTGAATGTTTAAGATGGACATAGTATAAAATCGAAATGCAAATGTAATTATTAATTAAAAGGGACGGATGAAAATTTATCCCTAAAATGCTTAGCAATCTAGTTGTTTAACTCTTGGACTTTATAAAAAGTAGTAGTATCTAATTGGAAATAGTAGCTGTTTATATTCTGATGATTAAATGGGCCAAAAGCTGTCATCAAAGCATCTTTTGTTTGTAGTGCATTTGCTTCATTTATTTTTTCCTTTAATAAATAGCTCATCGTTCTATTAGGGGTATCTCTCTTCATAGCACTCAACATTAAAGTTTCGTATGGCAAACCCCAGGTGAGTAGCAGTTTATCTTCAAGCTGGTTATGGTCATTTACAACAATCAGCTTTGTTACCTTCTTTTGACGCATCCCATCTAAAGTAGTTTCTAAAAATTGTATTCTTTCTTTAAACAAATTTGCTGAGTTGCAAATAAAACCCAGTCGAATAGTAAATACCGTTATCATTAGTAGTACTACTAGTTTATTGGACATTTTGGGTAATACATAATAGACGAAACCTACAGTGCCCATGAAGGAAATAGACATCCATTCACTTTCGATATAAAAAGGTTTTGAGGGATAAAAAGTCAGGCAAATCAAAATAAAATAAGCCAAACAACTAAAAAGGGTCAACGTAAAAAGTAGAAATTTTTTTTGAAGCCATAATGCAATTGAACCGCTAAAAAATAGCAGCCATAGTAACCAATAATTATTCCATCCCCCTTGGATAAAATCTTGAGCTAAGCTACTAGTAAAAGTTTTAAGTACGGCCCTTAAAGTAGTATGAGTAATATTGTGTAATAATCCTCCATCATACCAATTGTTTTGACTATCCAAAAACTTAACTACAGCAATTAGTATAATAATAGTTATAAACAGCCATGAAATGCGACTACGATAAAAAGGCTGCTGTGCAAATACAAAGAACACCCATAAAAAACCAAATACGATCATCACCAAAGGATGTGTATAAATAGAAATAAACGTGAGGATCGTAAAAACTGGTAGTGCGAAAAGTAAAAAACGTTTAGAGTGATGTTCATTTCGCTGATACCAATACTGCAACAAACCAAAGTTGAGCAGCATCCAAGCGATCCCTTGATGCACTTCGTTATTGGTCCAGAAGTAGGTATCACTAACATAAAGGCTCAAGTAAAATGCAAGTAAAATGGTAAGTGAATATTGACGTAATCGATAAAGCAACCCACCAACCACTAAATAGAATAAGTTGAAGCTGATAGAGTACCACAACAACACTGATGCTAAGGGAAGGTGTGCTTTGGAAGCTAGGTAAGGGAATAGCTGCGTAATAAAGGCGCCATAGCGATCTACCTGAATTTGTAATGTGCCGTAATTGATAATTCTAAATGAAATAAACGCTGCATCAGAAAACAACATTCGCTCCTTCCAAAAAATAATACTACCTATAAGTAATGCTATCAAAAAACCTAAGGCAACTTGTGCCGCAATTTTAATTGAAGAGGAGGAAGAAATGGTATTCATTATTTACTTAGGTGCATACTTCTTTCTTTGTAAAGGGTACGGAACCATGGGTCGCGAAGATTTTTGATAAAACGAATCGCTTCACCGGTGCTTTTCATTTCTGGTCCTAGTTCTTTGTTTACATTAGGAAACTTATTAAAACTAAACACTGGTTCTTTTACTGCAAAACCCTCTAGCTTTTGTTCCATAGTAAAATCCTTTAGCTTATTGGCACCGAGCATCACTTTAGTTGCAATATTTAAGTAAGGAATCCCATAGGCTTTGGCAATAAAAGGAGTTGTACGACTGGCTCTAGGATTAGCTTCTATCACATACACTTTACTATCTTTAATGGCAAATTGGATATTGATAAGTCCACGTATATTTAAGGCGAGAGCTATCTTTCGAGATATTTCCACCATTTCATCTACCACTAATGGAGGCAGGTTGAATACAGGTAATACGGAATGGCTATCACCACTATGAACACCGGCAGGTTCTATATGTTCCATGATACCCATGATATGCACTTCATCGCCATCACAGATAGCATCTATCTCAGCTTCTTGACATCTATCCAAAAAGTGGTCAATTAGAATTTTATTTCCCGGTAAATGTTTCAATAGACTTATGACACTACTTTCCAATTCATCATCGTTGATAACGATACGCATTCTTTGCCCACCTAATACATAAGAAGGGCGTACTAATACCGGATAGCCCACGGTTT
>CALMXV010000384.1 GCA_937871155.1 uncultured Taibaiella sp.
AAAAATGCAAAAGTTATTCCGCTGAAGCAAATCTACTTCTCTATTTTAGTATAAAGAGATGAAGGGCATTTACTAAGTTTTAACGCTTAAAAATAGCTAGTTATTTAAAAGTCTATTTGAAGATTTAATTTGCTGCGCAACTCGGCTAATTGAGGGTTTTTCAATGCCATTGTGTCATATTTTTCTTGCTTCGTCATTATCTGTTCTTTGTTAGCAAGTTGTTCATTGGGGTCTTCTTTAATTTCAGAAGTAATACGCACCATTACATTTGTCTCTTTCTTAAAATAATCTAATAAAAAGTTTCGTTGTTCTTTCACACAAGACTCCGCCATTTCATCTGTTGTAATAAAATGCACCTCTTGTCCATCAATCAACTCCAATTTCATTCTACTAAACTGAGTATGAAATAATGTGCGTTTTTCGACTAATAAATGTTGAAGATAGCGTTCAAAAACTTGATGCATTGTGGCTTCTGTTAGCACTTGAACTGCTTGTTTAGCATCTACTTCTTCTTTTATTATATCATCTAATTCTTGAAGTAAGTCTTTGCTGATACGACGAAATGTGGAAGGTTGTTTTTCAGAAGGTGTTGTAGAATTAGCTATCGTTGGTGCGGTCAACACAGGTTCTGCTACTACATTTTCAGGTTCTTTTTGATCGGATGTTGGTAGTATTTTGTGTGTCACCTCTGCTGGGGTTGCAGTTGGGATGGCTACAATTGGATTAGCTGTTAAGGTTTCACTTACTTCAGGCTTTTTTTTTTCTTCTAAATGTAAAGTAGTATTCACTTGGGTTGCCTGTAATAAATAACACAAGCGAATAAAGCACATTTCAAGATGTAAGCGTTTATTGTTGCTATTCTTAAAATTCAATTCCGCATCATTCAACACATTTAAAGCAGATAGCGCAAACGATGGTGGCATTTGATTGGCTTTTTCGAAATAGATGGGCTTATGTGTTTCCGGCACATCTAAAAGCTTAGCCATTCGTTGATCTTTACAAAGCAATAAGTTTCGGATATGTTCTTCCATACCTTCAATAATCACGTTGCCTTCAAATCCTTTATCTAACACTTCATCTAATGCCAATAAGGTACCTGCTACATCTTGGGATAAAATAATATCAGTAATGCGGAAATAGTAATCTGCATCCAACATATTCAGATGCTCCATAGTAGCATTGTAGGTAATGTTCCCTTCTGTAAAACCGGCAATCCTATCCAACATAGAAAGCGCATCTCTCATACAGCCTTCGCTTTTCTGAGCGATGACATGTAAGGCGGCTTCTTGGGCTACCATGTGCTCACGGGTAGCGATACTTTGCAAATGTGATACAATATGCTCTGTAGTGATTCTTTTGAAATCAAATATTTGGCATCTACTTAAAATCGTAGGAAGAATCTTATGTTTTTCGGTGGTGGCTAAGATAAATTTAGCATACGGTGGTGGCTCTTCTAAGGTCTTTAAAAAGGCATTGAAAGCAGCAGTAGTAAGCATGTGAACCTCATCTATGATGTAGATTTTATACTTGCCTTGTTGTGGGGCAAATCGTACTTGGCTCACCAACTCTCTGATGTCTTCTACCGAGTTGTTACTCGCAGCATCTAATTCGAAAATATTAAAGGATTTATTGTCTTCAAAGGAACGGCAAGTAGCACAAGTACCACAAGCTTCAATATCCTCCGTACGTTGTTCACAGTTGATAGTTTTAGCCAAGATTCGTGCACAAGTCGTCTTCCCTACTCCTCTAGGTCCACAAAATAAAAACGCATGGGCTAAATGTTGATTACGGATAGCATTCTTTAAGGTGGTAGTAATATGCTCTTGTCCTAAAACGGTTTCAAAGGTTTGAGGTCGGTACTTTCTTGCGGAAACTATGTATGGTGCTGACATGCTTGCTAGTGGCTAATACCGTCAAAAATAGACAAAAAGGGAATAAGCCGTTCAACCTGTTGATAACAATTTAGGATGTCTCAAAAAAAAAATCGGTGTGGAAACACCGATTGAATTGATTACACCAAAGTTTTTACTATTAAACAACTTGAATTAAAAATTTACTGCCAAATAGATACTGGCAAGTATAGAGGTGTAAAGTACTATCTTGTTAAAAATCGTGTTTCTCATAACAGTTATTTTTGATACTGTAAAAGTGCTCCAAGACTAGAGACTATACTAATTATAAGCCCTATTTAACGGTGGGTTTGCAGCTGATTAACGACAAATTAATAAGCCATTAGAAATTAAATAACCAATGAACCGAGCCACTATAAAATCTTAATGAATGAGCTCTTGAATTTCGGGATAGCCACTTACAAAATTCATTTGTCTTAGAATCCCTTGAGAACGCCACTTAACACGTTTGCTTAATGGTTTAACCGTAAATTTTTTAGGGTTGGGTAAAGCAGCGATAATCATAGCCGCTTCTTGACGAGTCAAGTTTTTGGCAGATTTATTAAAATAGGCTTGTGATGCAGCTTCAATACCATAGATTCCTCGGCCCATTTCTATGACATTAAGATATACTTCTAAAATTCGTTGTTTGCCCCAAACCCATTCTATCATTTTTGTGTAAAAAACTTCCGGTACTTTACGTACATATCTCCCCCAGCCACTTCCTTGCCAAAGGAAAACATTCTTTGCGGTCTGTTGTGAAATGGTACTAGCAGCAGCACCTTTAGGGCGATTCTTTTTCTTTGAAACCCCTTGAACGCTTTTTTCGATGGCATTCCAATCAAAACCTTCATGCTGAACGAACAACTGGTCTTCACTGGCGATAGTAGCAAGTTTTACATTGGGAGATATCTCTTCCCAAGACACATAATCTCGTTTCAATCCATCACCTTGTACCAATGCAGAAAGCTGTGTAATGGTAATTGGAGGGAGCATCCATTTACAGAGTAAGACATAAACAAATGATGCCAATAAAAGATAAAAGAAGAGTTTGATGAGTCGTTTCAACAGTTGCTAGAATTGAATGTTTGAGCAACTAAAGTAATTATTTATTGTGGTAAATCTTTAGCAACAACTTAACCCTGCTGATGATGTTTGGATACGGCAATTGTTCAAAATGCTTGTCCAATTCTTCCAAAAGTTTTATTCTTTCCGGTAAATTTTCAGGTGTTATTTGTCGTTTTAATAAGATGGCTGAAGCCTGATGCATAGCTTGAAGTAAGATGGATTTTTCTACATTCAAAATACCTCCCATAAGGGTAATGATATCTTGCTGAGTGACTCCTTCAATAGCATTATTAATGGGGAAAAGCCCTTCTGCTTGCATCAGTTGGATAATCATTAATTGCTTTACATAATCTTCCGGTTGAGGGGTTGGTGGAGCAGCTGCAACAATCGGTTCTATTAAATTATTAGCTGGAGTTACAGATACTGAACTTGCTACTTGTGCTTCATCATTTAGCTTTTCTGGCAGCTTTTGTACAAAATCTATTACTCGATTCCATGATAAAATATAGTAATCAATGAGAACGTGATCGGTACGAGGATTCTTACGATCGTTCTCCAGTTTATTGATAGCGTTAATACAAAACTTAATCAGTTTTTCTTGAGCTTTTGAGTCATCTTTATTGGCTATAAAAATGGATTCAAATTCAGATAAAATATAATCAAAGTACTTAGCTGAAGTGGCTGAAATAGGATTAATATTGAGTCCGTCTTCCTCCAATACATCACCTTGTGCTTCTTCCACTAAAACTTTTTCAATTTTGATGGTGGGTATAGGTTCACTTATTATAGGCTCATATGTAGCTTCAATTGCTGAAGGGGTAGCTTCAATTTTAGGCTCTGCCTCTGTTGCTGTTGTTGTAGCTATCGGTTGCGAAATGGGTTGTGAGACTGGTTGAGGTGTAGGTTTTACAGTTGTTTTAAAAGCTTTTGCAGAAGGAGCTTGTTTCAATAAAGTATCCCCACGTTCTACACGTTTTTTTACTTGTTGTTCCGACAATTCTAGCTCACCGGATTCAAACTGTAAATAATACTTATTATCTCGCTCTACAATCTGCATTATATGAAATCAGGTGCCGAAAATAGACATGAAATAAATAGCTGAAGAATAGAATG
>CALMXV010000385.1 GCA_937871155.1 uncultured Taibaiella sp.
AAAAAGATAAAGATGGAAAATTTCAAAAGGCATATAAGAACAGAAGTCAACCTACTAGACAAGTAAAAATACACACCAAAGAGCTACAAAACTATTTTCAAAACGTATCGGATCTTTATGATGTATTATGTAAGGTGGAACATTTTCAAATTATCGGCTTTGGAATAATCCGCTCACCAGAGTTATTTATAAGTAGATTTCCAATAATAGTAGCAAATGAAATGAAACAGCATATTGGATATTTATGTTTTTTTCATCAATCTGCTTTCGAAAGGTATGATATTAGCACACCTATACTTAATGAATTAGGCATGAAATAAACAACATTAATCGAGAAAAGTTTGTATTGAGGTTTCGTAACTATATGAACTTTACCACTACAATTAAATTGCTCGGAAATCAACTGTTAAACGAAATCTTAATTAGTGATAAATGCTCTTAATTATTCATAAAAACATATTGAATCAGATTAGCGCCCATTTGTAATGCTTGTTGTCTTTTCTCTGCATTGTCGTGATGTACATCAGGGTCTTCCCAGCCATCGCCAAGGTCGGTTTCTACCGAATAAAAACACACCAGGCGTCCTTTATAGATTAAGCCATATCCCCGTGGTGGTTTATTATCGTGTTCATGTATTTTAGGAATGCCCTTAGGAAAATCAAATTTCTGATGATAGATGGGATGTGAAAAAGGAAGTTCTACCAAACTTAATTCTGGAAATATTTTTTTTAGTGCAGGACGTACATACTCGTCCAGTCCATAGTTGTCGTCAATATGTAGAAATCCGCCAGCGATTAAATACTTTCTGAGGTTTTGAGCTTCGAGGTCATTCAACGCCCATCTACCATGCCCCGTCATGTGTACAAAAGGATAGTTGAACAGTTCCGGACTGCTTACCGCCACCTGTGCTTCCTTCGTATCCAAGTTGGTTTTCAATTGTTGGTTGCAAAAGGTTGCTAAGTTTTTTAATGAAGTAGGGTTCGCATACCAGTCGCCACCACCTTCATATACTAAAAGCGCTAGTTTTATTGGCTGAGCCTTCAAGGAAAAAGAACCTATAAGACAAAAGAGGAAGAAGAGTTTTTTCATGAATTGATAAGTTTAAAATAGGCACATGCAGCCAAAGCCGCTGTTTCGGTACGAAGCCGATTGCTACCTAAATCAATATTTTTAAATTGCTGTGCTGCTGCCATTGTTATTTCTTCTTTAGTGAAGTCTCCTTCAGGGCCTATCAATACAATGGTGTCGGTGTCGGCTTTCATGGCTTCTTTCAACGGTTGTTTATGAGCATCGCCCATACAATGTGCCATCAGCTTTTGAGGTAGTTGCTCATATTCTAGTAATAGTTTGGAAAAGTTGATGGGGGAAGTTAAAACAGCCAGATGGGTTTGTTGTGATTGCAACATAGCCGCAATGAGAATATTGTTCCACCGGTCTTCTTTAAAATGGATACGTTCTGAGCGGGTAGTCAAAATCGGAAGGATGGTATGTACCCCCAATTCTACAGCTTTCTCCAACAGCCACTCGTTGCGACTGGCGTTTTTGGTAAAAGCGACACCTAAGTAAAGTTTGGGATGGGGCGTTTCTGTCTTTGTAAGTTCTCTTATTTGTACTTCGCATTGTTTTTTACTAGTGCCTATGATGGTGACTAGGGCTTTAGTTCCTTTGCCATCGGTGAGGTAAATAGCTTCTCCTATAGTCATACGTAATACTTGCACGATATGCTTTGCCGTTTCTTGTTCTAACGAAAACGACTGATGAAGGATAAGCGGTACTGTAGTGTAAAACTGAGGTAACGATGCCATGCAAAGGCAAGATAAATCAATTGCTGTTATCGAAGTGTCATTTGCTTTTCTTTTATAGTTTTTCTTAGATGAAGTAAAGCATAGCGCATCCGTCCTAATGCCGTATTGATGCTGACGCCGGTGGCATCTGCAATTTCTTTAAAACTCAACTCTCCATAGATACGCATGATGATTACCTCTCGTTGTTCTTCTGGAAGTTGCTGTATCAGTTGATGGATAGCAACATTGGTTTGTTGGGTTTCAATTTTGGTGGAGGCAGGTATTGTTTCCGGAAGTAATAACGATAAGATATCAACTCCATCTGCAGTAGTGATAGGAATCTGTCTTTGTGCTTTTCGGAAATAATCCATACAAAGATTATGAGCTACCCGTATTGCCCAAGGGAGGAACTTCCCTTGCTCGGTATAACGTGCTTCATTCAGCGTACGAATGATTTTAAGAAAGGTATCTTGAAAAATATCATCAGCTATAGCCTTGTCTTTTACTAGTAAATATATAGACGTATAAAGCTTGTCTTTATGGCGATAAACGAGTGTCTCTATCGCTCTTTTTTCTCCTTCCAAATAAGCACTTATTAAAGCAGCATCGGATAACTGAGTGGTAGTTGGCATCATTTCTTTTTTTCTTTTGTTGGTGTTGGGAGAGGGAGTTGGGGGTTTGTTCCCTCGAAAAAAAATTAGGTAGAAATGTGCTTATAAGACGATGACTTGTTTGATGAATGATGATGAATTGGCTTGCAAAAAAGTTAATTCTTCTCAATATTCCAAATTTTAACGGAATAGAGATACTTATAAGACGATAAGAGATAAAAAAGGGTTGGGGGGTATAAAGTGTTTTTTGAGGTGGATGGGAATAAAAAAGGAGCGATATCAAACCGTTCCTTTTTTTTAATGCATATACTATACAAAGCTGAATAGAAAAGAAAGCGATGAATGGAGCGTCGCAACGGATGTTTCATAGTAGCAACTACGCTGGCTGCCCTCTAAATATCAGCTTTTAAGTTATCGGTTCCATTCTTCATCAGAGATATTCGGCACTTGCTCAAAGTCTTCATTTTCAGTATCCTCTTCATTACCGGTGCTCGACTGTCCATGGGGTGTGGTGCCTGCACGTTCTTCGCTTCCGGGGTCGTAGAAGGCGCAGTCTTTAAAGCCGTCCGGCTCGGTAAATTTAGCTGTTTCGTCGATACCTAAGGTTTTGTCGGCATATACTTTTTTCATAAAGAGGGCATAGATAGGAAGTGCTGCTGCTGCGCCTTGTCCGAGCGCCTC
>CALMXV010000386.1 GCA_937871155.1 uncultured Taibaiella sp.
ATACCAATGTTATTAAGCTTACACGAGAAATCATAAAAGAAAAGTATAGTGCACAACATGCCAAAAGCAATGTGACTGTATTGCCACTTGGTAAAAAAGCTTATGAATATTTCACTCGTCATGGATATAATGTAATTGACAATTTTTGGACAGTATTCGCAGATATCAACTTTGATAATGTTCGTAAAGTAGCGATTTATGCTCAAGAAGCTTTCTTAAACAAAGAATTTGATAGAGTAGAGTTAGTTTATAGCCAGTTTAAAAATGCGGCTACACAGATTTTTGTTTCAGAACCGTACCTACCTATTCCTAAAGTAGAAAAACAAGAAAACAAAAAAGCTTCAGACTTTATTTATGAGCCGGATATGGAAACCCTCATCAATGAATTGATGCCTAAAATTTTGAACACTCAGGTATTTAAAGCGGTACTAGATGCTAATGCTTCAGAACATGGTGCCCGTATGACCGCTATGGACAAAGCAAGTGAAAACGCTAATGAACTGCTTCGAAATCTAAAAATATCTTACAACCGTGCCCGTCAGGCAGCTATTACTACCGAACTTACGGAAATCGTTAGTGGTGCTGCAGCTTTACAAAGTGCGTAATTGTTTCAAGAAGTATATAATAATAAGAGGCTGTTCTTTTGGAGCAGCCTCTATTTTTTTTAAGGATAAGTATCCGAAATGGATTTTATTGCTTAGTCTTCTAAATACCCAAATTTCCCTTGATTGAAATCATTAAATGCTTCAACCAATTCTTGATGTGTGTTCATCACAAAAGGTCCATGAGCCGCAATAGGTTCTTGAATCGGTTCTCCACTTAATACCAATACCACACTATCTTCATTTGCTTGTAAAGAAAATTGTTCTCCATCATTTTGCATTAAAGCTAAGTGGTCGGTAGGCACTTCTTCAGATTTATTGATGGTGATGTTGCCTTCTATTACTAGTACTGCAGTATTGTAATGAGAAGGGAAAACAAAAGTTGCTTCGCCCCCTTTCTTAAGTTTAGCATTGTACATTTCAATATTGGTAAATGTAGTAGCAGCGCCTTTTACCCCTTCATAATTTCCGGCAATGACTTCAATAAAACCTAAGTCATTCGCTAAGTTAACATGTTGGATTTGCTCATTTTTTATAGCTTGATATTTAGGAGTTGTGCGCTTGTCTTTTGCAGGTAGATTGACCCACAACTGTACCATTTGAAATTCGCCCCCTTTTTTACTCCATTCCTCTTCATGAAATTCTTTATGAAGAAGTCCATTGGCAGCAGTCATCCATTGCACATCTCCTTCGCTGATGATGCCACCACCACCAAAGCTATCATGGTGTTGCACTTTCCCTTTATAGGCAATAGTTACCGTTTCGAATCCTTTGTGAGGATGTGCGCCCACACCTCTTGGTGTTTCTGAAGGGGAAAAGATGAATTTTGAATTATAATCTAACATGATGAATGGATCCATTCTTTCCATATCCATTCTAAAACCACTAGGTATAAAATTGTGCACTCTAAAACCATCCCCAACAAAATGTGGTTCCCTAGGACTTGCCACTAACTCTACTGTTCTTGTTTTCATAAATTCACTATTTATTTTTAAGATTAATAATAGTGCAAAACTACAATCAAGGGACGTTCTATCACTTGATGTATGTTAAGAAATGGAAGTAAACAATGATTGAATGCTATTATAGAAACAGTTTTGTTTGGGCAATAATTTCAAGTAGAACTTTAGGTTTAATGAGGCTTATTTGCAAGGTCTTTACGCACTCTGCTTAAGCTTTCAGGAGTAATACCCAGATACGAAGCAATCATTGTCAATGGAACACGAAGCATAACGTCCGGATACAATTGTATAAAGTTTAAGTACCGTTTTTCTGCTGTTTCACTCAGTAGGGATACGATTCTGTTTTGTAGCGCTCTAATATGATTATGAAGCAATCGATTGTTGAAATCTAGAAAGCCATGCATTGTAGCTTCTAAATTTTTAATATACACATCGTCCATAATGGCAACTTTTGTTGGCTCCAATGCTTGAATAAAATATTTTGAAGGTTGATTAAAATAAAAGCTTTCACGGTCTGCAGCAAACCAATTTTCAGGGGCAAATTGTAGGATATGCTCTTTACCTGATTCGTCCATAAAAAACTGCCTCAGAAGTCCTTCTTCTACAAAATATACCTGCTTGCAAAATTCATTTTCCCTTACTAAAAAATCACCTTTGTTAAACTCTTTGATAGTGCATTGATGCAGTAGTGTTGCTACTTCCTCTTCTGAAATTGTAAGATTAGAAGTGAGGTATGATTTAAAACTAAAACCTTTCATAATGGTGTTTACATGTGATAAAATGAAAGTTATTTAATAAAAAGATGTGGTCGTCTTTCCTTCATTTCTTCCGCTATACTTTTTTCCTGAGATAGATTAGTAGCCTCTAAAGCCGTAATTATTTTCATATAACTTTCGTCATCTCTATTTTGACTGAGTTTGAATGTTGCTCGTAGGTCAGTTAATTGTGCTTCAAAACCAACAATAGCAGTTAGGCTACTTTTTATATACCCCTCGGTCATATTTTCCATCAACTCCGGTTGAGTTTGTGGGTCTTCATAATGATGAGTTAGCTCTTTTAGAAAATTACTTGTCTGAATGTCATCATAAAATTGAAGGGTAGCTTTTGCTTGAACGGTCATATAGTTCCAAGTGCTGCCGTGTCCCCGCTCGCTATACCAGCTGGCACTTACATAACATTGAGGGCCTTGAAATACGACAAGTACATTAGGGTCATTGGAAAAACTTTGAGCATGGTCGGTGACTTTCATATAATGCCCTTTGATGATGATGGCCTCACCTTGTTTATAAATAAGTACCGGAATTTGAGTAGCGGACAAGTTGCTTCCAACAAGCATTACAAATGGATGCTTTTTCATAAATGAAACGATGACATCCAGATCTTTTTCTTTGAAATGAGGAATTGAGTACATTTTTTGATAATAGAGAAAATTATTTTGAAGAAATATCTAATAAAAGTATTTTTAATTATATCATTATTAATTAAAGCCAAAAATTAAAATTTATGCGTATTCTAAAAACTATTCTCATTGTTTTGTCAGTCATTATTGCCCTCCCATTAATTATTGCCTTGTTTGTTAAAAAGGACTTTTCAATTGAACGAGAGATTGTCATTAATAAGCCCAAAACAGAAGTGTTTAATTACATAAAGTTCCTTAAAAACCAAGATAAATTTAGCAAATGGAATCAACTAGACCCCGCTATGAAAAAAACTTATACGGGTACTGATGGTGCTGTAGGTTTTATCGCAGCTTGGGAGAGTACTGAAGATGGAGTAGGAACAGGAGAACAAGAAATTGCTGCTATCAAAGAAGGAGAGAGAATGGATATGAAACTAAGATTTAAAGAGCCTTGGGAAGCACAGAACGATGCTTACTTTATTACTCAAGATGCAGGAAATAATACTACTAAAGTTATTTGGGGTTTTAAAGGGGTCTCACCTTATCCATTTAATATTTTCGGACTGTTTATGAATATGGATAAAATGATTGGTGATGATTTAAACATAGGGCTTGAAAATCTTAAAAAAGTTTTGGAGACACAGCAACCATAACCTTCTAAAAGACTAAAAAAAGCGGCAATATCTTTAGGAATTTGCCGCTTAATTTTTTGCAGAATTTTGGCTATGTCATAGAAAAAAGTCCAACTGTATTCCCTTCCGTATCGGCTATTAAAGGACAAAATCCATATTCACCAATAGAGAATTTAGGCATCAATATTTTGCCCCCTGCCGATTCTACGCGACTTTGTTCTACCAAGCAATCTTCACATCCAAAATAGACAATAGTGCCATTTGCGCTTGGTTTATTCATAACGTGTTTTACCAATGCGCCATTTGCATTCATACCTTCGGGATTCCCTTGAAAAGTTTTCATGGTACCTTCAAAGCCCTCTGGAGAAGGGAGCTCATCAAGTGTAATTTTTAAGACCGTTTCATAAAAACGACTGGCTCGTTGCATGTCGTCCACATAAATTTCAAACCAGCATACTGGATTCATGTTTGCCATAATTCTTTTGTTTTTTTAATGTTCAACAATACGTTTTAATTCATGAAGGGCTTTAGGAAACATTTCGTTCATAGTACGTTCATATTTATCAATCACATCTACAAAGACTGATAAATGGGTAACAGCATCTTTCTCTTTTAACTCGTATATCTCTTTTGCATTCTCCCAATATTCTTCATTCGATACATCAATCGGCTGTTCTTTAAACGCAACAATATTGCCTAGATGCGTAAACTCCATATAGCTATTAGTAATAAGCCCGGAAATGTTGCTATACATACCTTCTCCATTAGGTGTAAGAAAATGGATGCGATTTCCTAATGCTAATGATGAAGTTTCATAATAACTACCTACACAAAAACTTCCCGTCCATTGACTATAGCTGGTAGGTTCCCATAAAAACTTCCATACTTTCTCTTTGGAAGCATCAATAGTTATTTCAAATTTTAGTCTTTTAAGCATATTTCAAAAGTACTAAAGAATGCTTCTATGGCAATCAAATCTTATTTGTATATTCTGTAAAATATTTATTGAAAAAATGCTTCATGCTCATGTTTTACTACTGAATTATCCAATGATTCAATGAAATAAATTTAGCACATCAAATTTTTTAGAAGCCTTATCTAATACTACTTTCAATACATCTCATACTCCATTATTCTAATCTCCAATAAGTCTATAAATTTTTTTAACAGTAAAAAAGTACTTAAATACTTTTAATAATTGAATTTTACTTACCTTTGTCTTGAACAAATAAAAATCTAAAATTTAATACACATGCAAACAGCTCAGGAAACCATGATTAATGTTCCGGAAATCGAACCCAGAATGAAACACCTTACCATCTTTCAAACATTCGATAGTTTGAAGCCGGGTGAGAGTATGATTATTCATAATGACCACGACCCTCGTCCGGTATATTTTCAGTTGCAAAATATGCGTGGCGATATTTTTACTTGGGATTATTTACAGGCAGGTCCGGAATGGTGGGATATTCGAGTGACTAAAAAAGAATTGGAACAAGCACCACAAGTGGCTATCACACGTTCTCCTGAGAATCATATCATCATTACTGTACCGTTGATAGAACCAAGATTGAAGCATGCTACCATCTTTCAAGTATTTGATAGCCTAGCCGCAGGTGAAAGTTTAATCATCCACAACGACCACGACCCTAAGCCGGTGTATTATCAGTTGCTAGGAGAACGTGGTGATATTTTTACTTGGCAATATTTAGAGCAAGGTCCGCAATGGTGGGACATCAAAGTGACAAAGAAAAGTATGGAAAGTAGCGAAACCGTAGGGCAAATAGCTGCTAAAGATTTGCGCAAAGCTGAAGTGTTTAAAAAGTATGGTATTGACTTTTGCTGTGGGGGTAAAAAAACGGTTCGTGAAGTATGCGAGGAAAAAGGAATTGACCCGGCAATTGTAGAAAAAGAATTACAACAAACCGCTCAGCAAGTCACTAATAGAAATACTAACTATAACGAATGGAATCTAGATTTCTTGGCGGACTATATTGTGAATACACATCATAATTATGTACGTAAATATTTACCTGAACTAAGAGGCTATGCATTAAAAGTTGCAAGAGTTCATGGTGGTCATCATCCAGAACTATTGCCTATTCAAAAATTGGTAGAAGAGATATATGAAGAATTGACTGAGCATATGATTAATGAAGAAAATATTCTTTTCCCATTAGTGAAGAAAATAGTGATGGCTAAAAACAATCAAGCAGCTGTAAACTATGATGGAGAAAGCTTATCGGTATTAGTAGATACGATGGAAAAAGAGCATGATAGTGTAGGAAGAGCTTTTGATGAAATAAGAAGTTTAAGCACCAACTATACAATACCGGCAGATGGCTGCGCCAGCTATAGCTTGTTATATAAAATGCTTGAAGAATTTGAGAACGATTTACACGTGCACATCCATTTAGAGAATAATATCTTGTTCCCTAGAACAATTGAGATGGAGAAACAGTTGGCTTAATCGATGATTGGTGTGCTACCACTTTGCTCTATGG
Source organism: uncultured Taibaiella sp. (assembly GCA_937871155.1). Taxonomy (GTDB): domain Bacteria; phylum Bacteroidota; class Bacteroidia; order Chitinophagales; family Chitinophagaceae; genus JAFIGV01. Next base: position 6,100 of record CALMXV010000386.1, read on the forward strand.
CTAGGCAGTGTGGTAGCCTCAATCTTTTCATTTTTAAATCTTATTATAATAACAATTATGGAAATTAAAGAAGCGTATAAAAACGATAAGTTTAAAGTGCTACATGTTTCGCTTAAAAAAGGAGAGAAGATGCCACTTCATGCAGCTACCTCAGATGCTTATATCGTAAACAAATCTGGTGTAGGTAGCGTGCGTTTTAGTGATAGGAAAGTACTACTTACTTCCGGTGAAACTTTATTGATAAAAGCGCAAGAGCCACACCAGCTTGAAGTTTTAGAAGATTTTACTTCTTCAGTAATTCTTGAAGCAGACGCATCGATTGATTTCATTTAATTTTATTCACACCTTATGATACCGATAAAAAACATCCTACTACTTTTAGCTACATCTTTAATAGTAGCCTGTGGCAATCAGCTTAATCAAGAACAGGATGCTGCTGAGGCAACTCACGAGCATTCGCACGATTCAGAACATGCCACTCACGAACATTCGCACGATACAGAACCAACCAATACCACATCATTAGCTTTAAACAATGGAGCTAAATGGGAAGCAGATGAAAGTACAAGAAAACATACTTCAGCATTAATAAAAGCTACCGATGCCTTTGAGCAACAACCTAAGAAAGATTTAACAGCTTATCATACTTATGCTGATGAAGCACAAAGCATCTTGCAAGAGCTTATTAATGGATGCACTATGAAAGGCTCCAATCATGATGCATTACATCTTTGGCTAGAGCCCGTGTTGAACGATGTTAAGAATCTTAAAGATTGTAAAGAGGAAACTACGGCTAAAGAAAAAGCTACAGTACTAACCACTGACATCAAAAAGTACCCTCAATTTTTCAATTAATGGTCATCAACGAACAAACAAAAATTAGTGTATTAATAAAACATCACCCGGATGCTTTAGAGTCTATCATTGCGCTTAGTCCGGACTTCAATAAACTAAGAAATCCTATTTTGAGAGCCTTGATGGCAGGAAGAACAAGCATAGCGATGGCGGCTAAAGTAGGTGGATGCAAACCGGAAGATTTCTTTGCGGCATTACAACCCTTAGGCTTTGAAATTGATAGTAAAACTTCTATGAAAACTACACCTGAAACCTCTTCCCAAACGATTCCTGATTTCCTGAAGGCAATAACACCAGAGCAATTAATTGCCTTTGATGTTAGAAGTATTTTGGCAGAAGGCAACGACCCGTTACGAGCTATTCAAGATAAAGTGAAAGGTTTGAAACAAGGTGAAGTCCTAAAAATCATCAATACATTTGAGCCGGTACCCCTCATCAAACTTTTAGAGAGACAAGGCTACCAATCACATGTTGATTATATAGAGCCGGCCTTAGTAGAAACTTATTTTTATAAGACTACAAATGAAGCCGCCCCAACCTTAGATGTCGGTAGTACCTCAATAGGAGATTGGGATCAAATACTTCAGCGTTTTGAAGGTAAGCTAGTAGAAATTGACGTACGACATTTGGAGATGCCCAAGCCCATGATGACTATTTTAGAAACACTAGAGACAATGCCTTTGGAGAATGCTTTATATGTACATCATAAGCGTATCCCCGTGTTTCTACTTACTGAATTGAAAGACCGGAAATTTGATTTTAGGATTAAAGAAGTAGCAGAAGGAGAGGTGAATTTACTGATTTTTAAAAATGCATAAGTTAGCATGTTAGAGCCTAGTTCTACTACAGGATTACAACAGACCACCACTTATAAAGTAGTATTACCCTTTTATATTTATGCGGCTATATCTTTTTTGATAGCTTGTATTTTATTGTTGATTCATACGAATATTTTTCATCAACATTATTTTCATCCGCATACATTAGCCATCACACATATTATGGCTTTAGGGTGGGGCACTATGATTATTTTAGGAGCTTCTCATCAGTTGTTGCCGGTATTGATAGAAGGTAAATTGGATAGTGATTTTTTAGCACATCTCACTTTTGTTTTTACTGCTGTTGGGATACCTTTTCTTATTGTAGGTTTTTATAAATTTCATACAGGTTGGGTGTTGCAAATGGGTGCTGTATTAGTCAATTTGGGAGTGCTATGTTATTTGTCAAATGTGGTGAGCAGTATCTACATGAGTAAGAAACATGATGTGCATGCTTGGTATATGGCGGCAGCATCTTTTTGGTTGTTTACCACTACTCTTTTAGGCTTAGTGTTAGTGTTTAATTTTAGTAAAAATATTCTACCTGAAGACTCATTAACCTACTTGACCCTTCATGCACATCTAGGTATTGTTGGATGGTTCTTATTATTAGTGATAGGCGTTGGTTCACGTTTAATACCAATGTTTTTAATTTCAAAATATACCCATGATAAGACTCTTTGGGCCATCTTTGTATTAATACATTTGGGGTTGATTAGCTTTAT
>CALMXV010000387.1 GCA_937871155.1 uncultured Taibaiella sp.
TGCTGCCTTTTTAGGGGCGGCTTTCTTTGCTGCTGCCTTTTTAGGGGCGGCTTTTTTTGCTGCTGCTTTTTTAGGTGCAGCTTTTTTTGCTACGGCTTTTTTCGCTGTTGCCATTGTTGTTGAATTTAAGGGTTAAACAAAAAAACTATCGCAGCAAATCCGAAGGGGTTAGGCTTCGGCGGTTGCTGCTACTTCTTTTACAGAAACCAATGTTTTTGTGCGGGTTTTACGGAATTCAACGATACCATCAGTTGTTGCGAATATGGTAAAATCTTTTCCTAAACCTACATTTTCACCCGGGTGGTAAACCGTGCCACGCTGACGAACGATGATATTACCTGAAATTGCAGGTTGTCCGCCATATATCTTCACACCCAAGCGCTTGCTTTGTGAATCACGACCGTTCTTTACACTACCTTCACCTTTTTTATGTGCCATTGCTAATTATTTTACTAATGTACAGAATTATTTTTTATTTAAACAATATCAGAGATTTTAATTTTAGTTAGGCTCTGACGATGACCATTTAATTTTTGATATCCTTTACGGCGTTTTTTCTTAAACACCAATACTTTATCACCTTTTAAATGATCAATTATTTCTGCTTGTACTTTCATAGATCCTCCGGTACTTATTTTACCGTCTTTGCTTGAAAGCAATACTTCAGAAAATTCTACTTTATCACCAGCGTTTCCACTGAGACGGTTTACATACAATTCTTGGTCTTTTGATACTCTGAATTGTTGACCTGCTATGTTTACTATCGCGAACATGACTACCCAATTAAAAATTTGAGCGGCAAAGGTACGATAGTTTTTTCTTGATTTACAAATTATTTTATTTTTTTATCAAAATTCCAACCTAAACTCCCTCTCATTTAATAACATTTATTGACTACATAATCTTTAATATCCTTTGTATATTTGTCGGTATTGTTTTAATCTCAAGATTCCCATTTCTATTATGAAAATAAAGTCATTTCTTGCCAAGCCGTATGCTTCTATAATACACAAAAGAATACGTAAAGAGATGATGACAGCAATTGGCGATCAAGAACAAATCTTAAAACAACTTCTAAAAGTAGGCGTTAAAACTAGCTTTGGTAAGGAGCATTCTTTTAAAGACATCGCTACCCATCAAGAGTTCTCTCATGCAGTTCCTATTAGAGACTACGAAAGCATTAAGCCTTATATTGAAGAAATCAAACAAGGGAAAGAAAATGTGTTATGGAAATCCAAACCCATTTATTTTGCTAAAACATCGGGTACAACAAGTGGTGTAAAGTATATACCCATTACTAAAGAATCTATACCTAATCATATTAATACAGCACGCAATGCCCTACTCTGCTATATGGCTGAAAGCGGCAATACAAAATTTGCTGATGGTCGAATGATATTTCTTTCCGGCTCACCAATATTGGAGCGTGTAGGTGGCATTCCTACAGGAAGACTTAGCGGTATTGTCAACCATTTTATACCTCGTTACCTGCGTAAAAATCAACTTCCTTCTTATGAAACAAATTGCATAGAGGACTGGGAGGAAAAGCTAGGTAAAATTGTCAATGAAACCTTAGGGCAAGATATGAGCCTTATAAGTGGCATACCGCCTTGGGTTCAGATGTATTTTGATTGGTTAATGGAAAAAGGGGAAGGGAAAAAAATCAAACAGCTATTCCCCAATCTTCAAGTCATCGTACATGGTGGCGTAAATTTTGAACCCTATAAAGCGAAACTTTTTGACAGCCTTGGCACTCCTATTGATACCGTAGAAACCTTCCCTGCTTCTGAAGGATTTTTTGCTTTTCAAGATACTTTAACTGAAGAAGGGCTTTTATTAAATACAAACTCTGGTATCTATTTTGAATTTATACCTGCTTCTGAAATTTTTAATGAAAATCCTACTAGACTGAATCTTTCTCAAGTAGAATTAGGAGTCAATTATGCTTTAATCATCAATAGCAATGCAGGCCTATGGGGATATAACATTGGCGATACCATTCGCTTTGTAAGCACTAATCCCTACCGGATAGTAGTGACAGGCAGAACCAAACATTATATTTCAGCATTTGGTGAGCATGTGATCGTAGAAGAGGTTGACGAATCGATAATGGCTGCTGCTCAAAAATATCAGGTACAGATTACAGAATATACTGTAGCACCGTGTATTCAAGTAGCTTCTGGGCTTCCTTTTCATGAATGGTTTATAGAGTTTGAAAAAGAACCTGAAAATCTAGATAGTTTTTCTAAAGAAGTAGATAATCGACTCAGAGAAAAAAATATCTATTACAATGATTTAATCACAGGAAATATTTTACAGCCGTTAAAGATTCGGCGCATGCAAAAAAACACGTTCCAAGACTATATGAAATCTCAGGGAAAATTAGGAGGGCAAAATAAATTACCGAGACTTTGCAATGACCGTAAAATAGCTGAATCTATTGCAAATTTTATCTTGAAATAGTTATAGACCTTAAAAAAACTAAGTTCAAGTATCCATTGGAATACCTTAACTAATCTGTTTCATAAAGACGATTATACTTTCGAAGTTCTATTTCATCAGGTCTTATTTTTTAGCTTGTAATAGCCCTGAGTAATTTGAGTTATTACTTAAAATTGAGTTTGCTTTAATAACATCTTTGTCATATTGTAACCCTTGTGCGATTCTACCTTTTTGGAAATAATAGCGGGAGGTAATTTCACTTTCTAGTAATTGCTTTATTTCTGCCTTATTCTTCATTAAATCTTTCTGCTTATCATGACTAAGTTTCCCTTCTAAAGCTATATACTCAGTTTTAATAGCCTCGAAATAATTTTCACGACTAGCTATTTGTTTCAATGAATCCAAGGCAATTTCTGTTTCTGTCTTATAAGAATAATCCTTGTTCTGAAGATACTTTGTAAAATCATTAAATTCGGCATCTGTCATTTGAAAACTAGATGCTTGAGAAATGTTTTTGTGATCTTTTGCAAATAATGTTGCAAAATCAAAAATGAAATGCTTAGTATATAATACCAATGCTAGCTTACTTAAGTCGTCATCATTAATTTTAATATCCGGTTCGATACCACCGCCACTCATTACCTTACGACCTGCCTTAGTGGTATAACTGCTTTTTAAGGAATCAGGCATTTTATCGGCTCCACCGTTGCTATTTCTATGACTATAATCTATAGCTTGAATACAGCGCCCACTAGGTGTATAATATTTAGCTACGGTCAATTTCAATCGTGCATTGTATCCCAGTTCTTTGGTGACTTGTACTAATCCTTTACCGAAAGAACGGTTTCCAATAATTACTCCCCTATCTAAATCTTGCATGGTACCGGCTACAATCTCAGAAGCAGAAGCAGAAGAGCCATTAACTAATACAACTAAAGGAATTTTTGTATCCCAAGCTGCTGATGGTGTTTTGTATTCCTTCACCATTTCTTTCATCTTTCCTCTTGTCACTACTACAAGTTGTCCTTTATCTAAAAACAAATTACACACACCGACAGCTTCGTCTAAAAGGCCGCCCGGGTTACTTCTTAGGTCTAAGACGACTCCTTTTAAGTTGGGATTTTTAACTTTTAAGCTATCCAAATTGGATTTAACCAATCTACTACACCCCATCGTAAATTGAGTAAGTTTTACAAAAGCTATATCGCTATTCTCACCAATTAAAGCACTATAGGGTACACTTGTTATTTCTATTTCACCTCTTGTAATTGTCTTTAAGGTTTCATCATTTGTAAACGCATCTTTAATCTTTAATACCAAAATAGTGCCGGGTGCCCCTTTGAGCAATTGACTGATATCTTCTATGGATTTATTTTCAATGATTTTACTGTCTACCGACAAGATTTGATCTCCAGGCTTCAAACCAGCCTTCTGAGATGGGCTATTTTCATAAACTTCACTA
>CALMXV010000388.1 GCA_937871155.1 uncultured Taibaiella sp.
TATTAGAAGGGATAAATGTACCGTAAGTTCTGTTAGAAGCTATCATATAGTTTCCTGCAGCACGGTTTACATCTGCAGCTGTTATCTTTTTTAAATAATCTCTGTATAAAAATCCTGAGCGCCAATCTCCTTGACCTATATATTCACTTAATAAAGTACCTACACGTGTAGAATTGCGAAACACCGTTTCATAGTCTTTTAGAAGGCGTGCTTTTGCTTTGTTTACTTCATCTTCAGTTACTGGTTTTGTCTTCAATTCGTCAATGGTTGCAAACATCGTTTTCTTTACATCATCCAATGATTTTTCTTTTAAAACATCTGCATTGATATAGATAAACCCTGGATCATGAAGACCGGCTGCCCAACCCCAAACAGAAGAGGCTTTACCAGACTTTACTAAACTTTGATACAATCTTCCGTTAGGTTCGTTTGTTAATACTTCATTTAGCACATCTACGGCAGCATAATCCGGATGGGTACCTGCCGGAATATGATAGGCCATTGCGATAGCTTGAACGTCCCCTTTGCGGCTTAGCTCTACAAAGCGTTCGCCATCTTGTACAGGTTCTACTGTATAGGTTTTAGGCAACACTCTTGTAGGTCGAGGGATACCGCCAAAGTATTTATTTACTAACTCTAATGTTTTTGCTTCTTCTATTTTACCTGCTACTACAAGCGTTGCATTATCGGGTTGATAATATTTTTTATAGAAAGCTTTTAAATTTTCAATCGGCACTTTTTCAATATCTTCTTTAGAGCCAATGGTCGATTTACCATAGTTATGCCATAGATACGCCGTTGAAAGAATTCGCTCCATCAAAACACCACTAGGGCTATTTTCACCACTTTCAAATTCATTTCTCACCACTGTAAATTCACTTTGTAAATCCTTATTATCGATAAATGAATTAATCATACGATCGCTTTCTAAATCCAACGCCCAGTTTAGGTTTTCGTCTGTAGCATTAAAGGTTTCGAAATAGTTGGTACGATCATACCATGTAGTACCATTTGGACTAGCACCATGTTTAGTAAGCTCCGCAGGAATGTTTTTATGTTTGGTAGAACCTTTAAATACCATATGCTCTAACAAATGTGCCATACCACTTTCACCATACCCTTCATGTCGGCTACCTACATGATAGGTGATGTTTACGGTAATTGTAGGTTTAGAAGGATCCGGAAACAATAAAACTTGTAATCCGTTCCCAAGGCGGTACTCAGTAATCCCTTCTACACTGGTTATTTTTACCGGAGCCTTAGGCTTTGTCTGTGCCGTTGCAACCCCTGTAAGAAGCAGGCAAGACAAACTTCCTGCCATGAAATGGCGTAACTTCATATAAAACAATTTTAGCCTTTAAAAGTAGGTATAATTTTACTTGCATTTTGAGCGCTAAACTACTTTTTACAAAAAATAACGCTTTTTGAGGGAGGCTGTATTAGATTCATTTTTTAAAGAATAACGACGCCTTTATATCCGACACGACCATCAGAAGCTTATCTTTGCAGCCTTATTCCAAAACCGATATGCTTACTGCACACGAAATACGTCAACAGTTTCTTGATTTTTTTAGTTCAAAACAACATACTATAGTTCCCTCAGCTCCTATTGTTATTAAGAATGATCCTACCTTGCTTTTTACTAATGCAGGGATGAATCAGTTTAAAGATTGTTTTTTAGGTAATAAAACACCTGAAAGCACACGAATAGCGGACTCTCAAAAATGCTTGCGTGTAAGTGGTAAGCACAATGACTTAGAAGAAGTAGGGGTAGATACTTACCATCATACTATGTTCGAAATGCTTGGCAATTGGAGCTTTGGTGATTATTTCAAAAAAGAAGCTATTGCTTGGAGCTGGGAACTTCTTACAGAAGTCTATAAAATTCCTAAAGACCGCCTTTATGTAACCGTGTTTGAAGGAGATGAAAAAGAACAACTAGCTTTTGACCAAGAATCCTATGATGAATGGAAAAAATGGATTGCTAAAGACCGTATTTTAAAAGGGAATAAGAAAGATAATTTTTGGGAAATGGGTGATACAGGTCCCTGTGGCCCCTGTTCTGAGATACATGTAGATTGTAGAACGGATGAAGAAAGAAAACAAATTGACGGTAGCACTTTAGTCAATAATGATCACCCACAAGTAATCGAGATATGGAATAATGTATTCATGGAATTTAATCGATTGAAAGATGGTAGCCTACAAACTTTACCCGCCAAGCACGTGGATACCGGTATGGGTTTCGAAAGATTAGTAAGAGTACTTCAAGAAAAGCAAAGTAATTACGACACAGATATCTTTACCAAAACGATTTATGAAACAGAAAAAATAGTTGGTAAAAAATATGATTATAGCGACACTAAAGAAGCCATTGCCTTTCGGGTAATTGCTGACCATATCCGTGCTATTGCTTTTACCATTGCTGATGGACAACTTCCAAGCAATACCGGTGCCGGCTATGTTATCAGAAGAATTTTAAGAAGAGCTGCCCGTTATTATTATTCTTATTTAGATTATAAACAACCGCTTTTAACACAGCTGATTCCTTCACTTGCTTTACAATTTGAAACCGTATTTCCAGAGCTACAGTTACAAGTAGGGTTAGTAAGTAAAGTGATAAAAGAAGAAGAAGAAGCATTTCTTAGAACTTTGGATAAAGGCATTAAGCGCTTTGAAGAATATTTTGGTCAAGTGGTTACCGATTTAGACAATCAAGCACCAATAAGCGGCGGCATCCTAGGCACCTCCACTGAAGCCATCATCAATCAGTTAGAAAAAAACAATATCGTAATCGATGGAAAATTCGCTTTTGAACTGAATGATACCTACGGCTTCCCAATCGACCTTACACAGTTGATGGCTCAAGAAGTAAACGCAACAGTAGATATAAAAGGCTTCGAGGCAGAAATGCAAAAACAAAAAGACAGAAGCCGTGCTGCCACTGCTATCAGCGCTGATGACTGGGTAATTACTGATGATACCCTTACCAGTGAATTTATCGGCTACACAGAAACTACAAATCCTACAGCTCGTATTCTTAAACATCGAAAAGTATCAATTAAAGGAAAAGAGGTTTTTCAAATTATCTTAGACAAAACACCTTTCTATGCAGAAAGTGGTGGTCAAGTTGGTGATAGTGGCACCCTCAGAACAGCTACTGAACTCATCCATGTACTCGATACCAAAAAAGAAAACGGAGTAATTCTTCATTTTGTTGACCAGCTTCCTAGCAATTTTCAAGAACCCTTAGTAGCAACTATTGACACAGTAAGAAGAAAAAATATTACCATTCATCATAGTGCAACACACCTTCTTCATGCTGCGCTGCGCCAAGTATTAGGAACACATGTAGCACAAAAAGGCTCCTTAGTACAAGAAGATTATTTACGATTCGACTTCTCTCATTTTGCCAAAGTATCTTCAGAAGAAATAGCAACTATTGAGGCGCTTGTGAATGAAAAAATTCGTGAGAACATTCCGGTTGTCATCAAAGAAATGAGTAAAGATGAAGCGGTGAACATGGGCGCTATGGCTTTGTTTGGTGAAAAATACGGTGATACGGTACGTGTCGTCATCATTGACCCAAACTATTCAATTGAGTTGTGCGGAGGTACCCATATAGGAACTACAGGAGAAATAGGTTTACTAAAAATAAAACATGAAACTGCTGTAGCTGCCGGTGTGCGAAGAATAGAAGCTTTAGGTGGCGAGAAAGCTGAGGCTTATGTCAATACGCTTTTGCAAGAGCTGGAACAAGTAAAACAGTCTCTGAAGAATGCTAAAGAACCATTAAAGGCAATCGAAAAGCTATATGAAGAAAACAATCGTTTGCAAAAACATATTGAACGATTAGAAGCACGTACTCTTGTAGGAATCAGAAATGAATTGTTACAAAAAGATGAAATCATCGGGCAAGTAAGTTTCATAGGAGATTTAGTAGAAGTAGGCTCTGCAGATGCACTTAAAAAACTTTGTACCGATCTTAAAAATCATATCGTTGATCATGTCATAGTACTTGGTGCTAATATCGATGGCAAACCCTTTATAGCTATTGGCGTTTCAGAAACTGTGATAGCGGCAAAAGGACTTGATGCTACAAAACTTATCAAAGAAAAAGTAGCCGGACTTATCAAAGGTGGTGGCGGTGGACAGAAAACATTGGCTACAGCCGGTGGGCAAGAGGTAGCAGGTCTTCAGCAAGCTATTGACGCAATAAAGGCAATGCTTTTATAAGAATGTGAATTAGAAAAATTACAGCTTGAATTATTCAACTGACTGACTCATAGCAGCCCTTCATCTGCAAAACTGAGGTATTGAGTATCGCCAATGATGAGGTGGTCTATCAATCCGATATCCATTAATGCAGCTGCTGCTTTAAGTCTTTGGGTTAGCTGCTTGTCGGCTTCACTAGGTTTTAAACTTCCTGATGGATGGTTGTGAGCTACGATTAGTTGGCTGGCTTGATGGAGTAACGCTTGTTTTAAAATAATTCGGATATCTGCTACAGTACCGTTGATACCACCATAACTTATAGGTTCGTATTTGATAAGTTTATTAGAACGATTGAGGTAAAGAACATAAAACACTTCGTGATTAAAATCGCGTAATAAAGGCAACAATAAATCGGCTGCTTCTTTACTACTTTGAATAGTGGATCGCTGAAGCCCTTCATTCACTTGTCGCCTTCTTCCTAATTCTAATGCTGCTGCAATTGTGATAGCACGTGCTTCTCCAATACCTTTAGTTTGTTGCAACTCTTTTAAAGATAATCTACCTAGTTGATGCAGGTTATTGTCTGCCATTAATAATATATCGCGGGCTAGGTCTATGGCGGAGCGCTCTTTGGTGCCGCTAGAAATAAGTATAGCCAACAACTCAGCATCGCTTAGTGCCACAGCACCTAAATGCATGAGTTTTTCTCTCGGCTGCTCATCTTCTTTACGATCTTTTAGAGGGATGTAATTTTTGTCGTTCACAATAGCTGTAGATATAAAATTAAATGTAATAGTAATCCTCGTTATTAGCAATTGTTATTTGTCTATCGTAAAACTATTCTTGAGGGTTGGTATCTTCGTTTTCTAAAATTGATATAGCTTGACATTCCAAAGTTCATACCTTCCTTACCAAGATACCCATAGCTTTTCATCTCTTGTTATCGATTATTTAAAGGGACATGAATTGCTTGCTAATAGCTATCGCTATACTCCGGATATAGACGGCATTCAACAAGCCCTACAAGACCGAAACCAATATCCAATTGATAGAAATTTATTAGTTTCTGTTCTTGAAAAACAATATGCTTCTATATCAAAATCACAACAGCTTATCGATAATATTGAAGCGTTAAAGTCGTCCCATACATTTACCATTTGCACTGCCCACCAACCCAATCTGCTGACCGGTTATCTCTATTTCATTTACAAAATCCTACATGCTATCAAGCTATCTCAAGAGCTTGCTACTAAATTTCCTCATTTAAATTTTATTCCCGTTTACTATATGGGCTCAGAGGATAACGACTTAGATGAGTTAGGTACTTTTCGGTACAATCGAGAAAAATATACCTGGAATGCTGAAGGGCAAAAAGGTGCGGTTGGCAACATGCAAACAAGAGGTATGAAAGAGGTTTTAAATGACCTATTTCAAAAGTTAGGACCTCCGGGAGATTATACTGACCAACTTAAAGAGTTACTTACGGTTGCTTATTTAAAGCATGACACCATCAGTGCCGCCACACAGTTTTTAGTAAACGAGCTTTTCGGAAAATATGGGCTTATCGTTATCAATCCTGATGAGCATGAATTTAAAAAAGCTTTTACTGGCGTATTAAAAGATGATTTATTAAATGGAGTTGCTGAACGGTTGGTTCATCTACAAGGGGAACATCTAAGTAAGCATTACAAAACACAAGCATTTCCTAGAAGAGTCAATCAATTTTATATGATGGATGGGCTTCGAGAGCGTATCGAAACAGATGGCACTAGTTGGAAAGTTTTAAATACTAACATTAGTTTTAATCAAGAAGAACTCCTACAAGAACTCCATACATATCCTGAGCGGTTTAGCCCCAATGTAGTACTACGAGGCGTTTTCCAAGAATCAATTTTACCCAATATTGCCTTCATTGGTGGCGGTGCAGAGGTGGCTTATTGGCTGCAACTAAAATCTACATTTGAGCATTATCATACATTTTATCCGGTGCTTCTTTTAAGACAATCTGTACAATGGATACCCGCTACTGTTAAAGAAAGAATGATTGATTTGTCCTTATCGTTACCAGATATCTTTTTATCTAAAACTGATTTGATTAAAGCCTATTTAAATAAATCGGCACCTAATGAGCTCCAAATGGGAGAAGAAAAAACCAAGCTTGAACAAATCTTCAAACAACTAGAACAAAAAGCGATAGCACTTGACCCTACCCTAAAAGCCACAGCAGGGGCTGCTTTGCATAAGATGACCCATCAAGTTGAAGTCATACAATTGAAAATGCTACGAGCATTAAAAAAGAAAAACGCTGTTGATATTACTAG
>CALMXV010000389.1 GCA_937871155.1 uncultured Taibaiella sp.
CACAACCTGCCAATTATTGCTTACTATATCCAGCCACCAAGGTTGAAAAAAGAGCGGTACTGGATGTTGTAGTATCCATTCATTATAAGCTTTTTTATCCATGATACTCATTTGAATTGAATCACCTTTACTGTCTGAATACGTTTTATATAGAGTCCCGGCAACCACATAAACAAAATGCAGAATACTAAGGTAGCCAAATCGATTAGTACAATATCCCAGAAGTTTATTTTTATGGGAACTTGGCTCATATAATAAGTAGCCTCATTCAATTTTATAAACCCAAACTTAACTTGTAACCAGCAAAGCGATAATGCTATGAGATTTCCCAATACGATTCCCATAAATGCTATGTAAGTAGCATAGAATAAAAAGATATGCATGATTTTACTGAAAAGCATCCCTAAGGATTTCAAGATTCCTATTAATCTTGCTTGCTCTACTATTAAAATAAGTATGGCTACCGCTAGATTGATAGTAGCCACAATAGCCATAATGATTAAAACAATTTTTGCGTTGATATTTTGTAGTTCAAGCCAATCAAAAACATTCGCATAAATTTCTTTCATGGTGTAAGCATGAAGGGGGGCTTCTAAATAATTGTTGAAGATAATCTCTGCAGCACCTTCCATATTTTTGCTGTCTGCCAAATCTATTTGGTAACCATTAATATCCTGAGGCGTCCATCCATTGATACGCTGTAATAAGCGCATATCGCACAACACATAAGTCTTGTCCACTTCTTCCATACCGGAATGGAAGATTCCAACCACCTTTACTTTTCGTATTCTTGGTGCAGTATTTCCTTTTTCGATAAAATAAAGTTGTACTTCGTTGCCTATTTCAATATTTAGTTTATCGACGGTAGATTGTGAAACGATGATTTGTTTGGTATAATCGGAATCAGAAAATTGAATTGGCGAACCGTTTAGTTTTATTTTATTTGCTAATGTAAAATTGGCATTGATTCCTTTTAATCGTAACCCTTCCATGGCATCCTTTGTTTTAATAATTGCAGGACGCATGATAAATGGATTAACAGATTTTACTGAATTAACACTAGCAATCCTATTGACTAAATCTTGATCATAAAGTATAGGCTCTGTAAGGATGAGGTCTGATGCATTGGGTGAGTAATTGGTAACAATGATATGCCCCCAGAAACTAAAAATCTTTTCTCTTATTTCAAATTTAAACCCTTGAATGACGGCAACTGCTATCACCATAACCGCAATACTAATAGCAGTGGCTGTGACGGCTAAGCGAATGATAAACGAGGAAAACCCAGCTTTTTTTGAAGTAAAACCTCTACGTGCTATGAAAAATGATAGATTCAAAATGAGAGTAAATGTATAAATTAATCAACGCATTTCAGCTACCTACAACATGCATTAAAGCACTTTATGAAGTTAAATTCATCTTTAAATTTTCAATAATAATCGAAAACCTATAAGGCAAACACCATGTAAATTTTATGATTTTAGTAATGCTTTTTTGTATTGAGATTTCAGAAATGAGTAGTTTATAATTCTTTTCACAAAATAGTAAAAGACAGTTATCAAGAATCTCAGTTACACTTGTTACATTTGGTCTTACTGTGTGATTTAACAAATCAATTTCACAGCACCATTATTGACTCTTTTTTTTAAAATAAAATATGCATCCTCACGCCTCTGATACAGAAGCTGCAAAAGCCCTTACTGAAAGATTTAAATCCTTAAAAGCTACTATTGGAAATGTAATTGTTGGTCAAAATGATGTAGTAGAAAAGCTAATTATCTCCATTTTGTGTAATGGACATAGCTTGTTAGTAGGAGTACCGGGATTAGCAAAAACCCTTCTTGTAAAAACAATAGCTGATGTATTAGAATTGTCTTTTAAACGCATTCAATTTACACCGGATTTGATGCCCAGTGATATTATTGGTACAGAAATTTTAAACGAACACCGACATTTTCATTTTTTAAAAGGTCCCATTTTTGCTAATATCATCTTAGCAGATGAAATCAATAGAACGCCTCCAAAAACACAAGCGGCTTTATTAGAAGCAATGCAGGAACGTAATGTGACAGCCGGAGGAACGGTTCATCCACTTCCCGCTCCGTTTTTTGTATTGGCCACCCAAAACCCAATTGAGCAAGAAGGAACTTATCCTTTACCAGAAGCACAATTGGATCGTTTTATGTTTATGGTTACGTTGGATTATCCAAGTTTTGATGAAGAAGTGAGAATCGTGAAATCAACTACCGGCGCTACTCAAGGACAGCTTTCTAAAATTTTATCTGCTGATGAAATCGTTTATTTTCAGCAATTAGTAAGACGTGTGCCAGTTCCAGACAATGTCATGGAATATGCTGTATCCTTAGTGCATAAAACAAGACCATCTATAGCAGCTGCACCTGATTTTGTAAAACAGTATATCGCCTATGGTGCAGGCCCAAGGGCTTCACAATATTTAATTTTGGGAGCTAAATGTCATGCGTTGCTTAAAGGAAAATTCTCACCAGATATCGAAGATGTAAAAGTTATGGCACTATCAGTTTTGAGGCATCGTGTAGTACGCAACTTCAAATCAGAAGCCGAAGGAATCAGCCAAGAAACACTAATTGAAAGACTCTGCAACCAATAACAATAGAATACATTTTTTTTGATAATAGAATAAGAACCATTTTAAAAACATAAAACAACTAAGCAATATCTTATGCAAAACCTTTCAGCTAAAGCAAAATTTCTTAAGAAAGAATACATTCCACTAATACAAAAAATAGCTCCCCAAACAAATCCAAATTGGGGAAAAATGAATTTACAACAAATGGTAGAGCACATGGCTGAATATGTAGCTATTGCATATGGCAACCCTGAAATGGAATTGGTAACC
>CALMXV010000390.1 GCA_937871155.1 uncultured Taibaiella sp.
TCTTAAACAGTTCTTTTTGTTTTGCGGTTAAGTGCCCCATAGCCTTAGTAAGCCTTTCTAAGGTAGCCAGATGTTCCGCTTCCTTTTCTTTTTCTAAATAGACTCTTTCCGGGTTATAGCTATAATCTGTTAAATATTGATTGCGGTCATCTGCCCCTGTACCTTCATCGTCCTGGTATCCATCTAGATTAGCTGTAATGCGATAGTTGTATCTGCGCTGCTCGTCTACTTCCTCATCATCCATGGTGTGTAATAGCTCAATATCCGTGGTACTGGCGCCACCTTCACCGGGAGCAATAACTATCTTTGTCCCATCAGCAGTGTAGTAGATGTAATTAGTGCGATTCTTTTTACTGGTTTTATACTGCCTGCACATAAAATAAGCCCCTTTCCCGATGAGAAAAGGGCATGACAAGTAGCCAAAAAACTCACCGTTTTTTTTTAAACGGCTTGCCTTTTAGCTTCAAAATTTAGTATAGGCTTGTTTCTTTGTGTCCCTATCATAATTTTAGGTAATAAATGGGGAGCTGTGTCGGACACTTCATGCCCGGAAAAGTAGGCAACAACTGAAGTTTTGGAGTGTCAAATACTTAAAAATAGACAAAAAAAGAGCCATACACAAACCCTGGTTGGATTCATGTATGGCTCTTATGAATTTAGGCATAAAAAAACCGGACATCTGGTGCCCGCTTTTTAAGAAATTATTTTATAACGGGTCAGCACCCTGTTGCAACAAAAACGTCCTAATTTCATCCATTGATTGGGGGTAAAGGTATGTCAGTGCAAAATCATACCAGATATGGCTATTGTTACTATGAAAGTTTAATCGGAAAGGAGAATTGCTAATAATATGGTTGCTAATTCTAGGTGGAAGGTGTAGGCCAAGGCAAATTAAAATCAACGAATTAAGCGATCCTTGTGATTCTCCATTAACAATGCGTCGGATAGTGCGCTCGTTAATTAAGGTTCTTTCAGCTAATTCTTCAAAGGTTACGTCTTTCCATTCTCGAACTATTTGAAGGCAGGTGTGATAGTTGGTAGGCAGCTGGCTGTAAATGTGATTTTCTTCCATGAGTTTATCTGCAAGGAGCTGGTTTTGTTTTTCTCTAGGGGCGTGTTGATAACCTTTCCCGTAAACTACATCAAAAGCGATGGGAGATGTTTCATCTCTATTTAGAAAACATTCGGTATGGTATTTTTCTTTGCAGCCGGACCTGACCGATAAATCAAAAATTAGGCAGCACTCATCCATGTGAGTTCTAGCATAATCAGTCAGTACTGTTTCGCCAAATAGATTTACGGTTACATACTTTGGATGGTTTAAAACGAAATGTGCATCTACGTATTGGTAACTGCCATCTCTTATAAGGGTAGCCAATGTAGGATTGGTAAGACCTTGAATTGCCGCATCTTCTGCACCAATGGAAAAGGTCTGGTTTTTCTCTAGTATCCCTTTCTTAAATCGGTGAGGCCTTACGTAGCGCCCGTCTATGTAAGTAAAAGTTCCAGTGGCTTCTTCATACCCGGCATCAATCATGCGAATTTTAGCTGCAAGGCGGGAAACACAAAAGAAGGCAGCTAATTCATCGATGACCGGTTCCATTACATCTATCAGTTCATCTGTACCAAGTTCTTTGCGATACTGTTTAATAAGTTCAAAAGCTTTAGTTTTAAACATCCCAAGGGGCATTTGAATTCTTGGT
>CALMXV010000391.1 GCA_937871155.1 uncultured Taibaiella sp.
AATAAAACCTTCCAAATACCAACAATCTAAAATCCTAATGACCTTTTTGGGTTAAATTTTAGGCTGCAATGTAATAAACTAATAATACATCTAAATAAATATTTTTATATAAATACTTATTTATCTTTTATTGGAGAAATTTAAGTCAGGTTTTAATGTTTAGTTGCTTAAAGAAAAGTCAGAGTAGGGAAGCGTGTTTTGGGGAACTTATAAATACAATGTTGGGAAACAGAAAAAGGTATTCTTCTGTAAATTGAAAAAAACTATCATTAATATTTTGAAAGAAAGTAAATAAGCGTGGATGTTATGATGGTGAATAAGTAGATTAGGGCTTACGATAGGAATTGTGCATTAACAAATGTATATTCAGAAAAGGTACTGTTCATTTGACGCCACACTTTTAAAAATGAAGTTTACCTAATATCCCTATAAAGAAAAAAGCCTTTCAGGGTTTTAACCTGAAAGACTTTGTGGGTATGTAGCGAGATCGGGATTTGAACCCGAGACCTCAGGGTTATGAATCCTGCGCTCTCACCAACTGAGCTACCTCGCCATTTGGGAGTGCAAATGTAAAATAATTTTTCAATTTCCTACAACTTTTAATTTTTGTTTTAAGGGCTCTTGCATAGCTGTTATTTTCCTAGCCGTATAGTCAAAACAGATCATGCCTGTCTTTACCTCGGCTATTATTTTTTGCTCTTCGTTTCTTCTTGTAGTTATACGATATAGCAAATCAAAACTAACAGCTGTAATGGCATCGCTAAAGACGGCAACTTCTAAAACATCTCCATAAAATGATTCGTTCTTATACGCTATCATCACATCCGCCATTATCAATCCAGTACCGCCTGCATCCATTTCAGAAAACCCCCAAGAGGTTAATAACTGCATACGTGCTTCATGAACAATGCTCAATAATGCATCATTGCCTACATGATTGCCATAGTTGACATCCGTTATACGTATCGGAATCTTACAAGTAAATAAAGGTGCTTGGTTTGGAAAGATGATTTTTACACGTGCCATACTCAAATATAATTGGTTTCATCGGTTCGTAATAATTCGCTTTCGAAAACCTTTTAAGTAAGTTTAATTTTTCAAATACCCTCTTCAACTACTATTTTTGAAAACAAAACTAGGCTTCTATGAAGATAATTTGCATTGGACGAAACTATGTAGCGCACGCTAAAGAACTAAATAATACCCTTCCTGATGCACCGGTCATCTTCATGAAGCCACAAACTGCACTATTGCAAAAAGGGAAAGACTTTTACTTACCCGATTTTTCAAAAGACATCCAATATGAATGTGAGTTGGTGGTAAAAATTTGTAAAAACGGAAAGTACATCCAAGAGAAATTTGCTAAAAACTATTTTGAAGAAATAACAGTAGGCTTAGACTTTACAGCACGTGACCTGCAACAACAACAAAAAGAAAAAGGACTTCCTTGGGAAATCGCTAAAGCTTTCGACAACTCAGCAGTGGTAGGCAACTTCATTCCTTTAGCAGCTAAAGATTTTCAACAATTGCATTTTCAACTTTTCAAGAATGAGGCTGTGGTACAAAACGGGTTTTCAGGAGACATGTTGTTCTCTATTCATCAAATCATCGCTTATGTTTCCCAATTTTTTTCGTTGAATAAAGGTGATTTAATTTTTACCGGAACCCCAGCTGGAGTTGGTTCGTTACATGTGGGTGACACACTCTGTGGCAAGTTGGAAGGTCAACCCTTGTTTGAAATAGCCATAAAATAACTTTTCTACTAAATTTCATACACTGTTCCTTTTTGTTTTTATGAAGTTAAGTATTGCTTTAGACGACTTTTTCCTGAAGACAAGTAAGACCTTTACTAAAATTTATTTACATCATATTCTCATGAAACAGCTTCAACTACTTGCTATACTTTTAGGCTTCTTGTCTTTTTCATTTACAAGTCAGGCGCAGCCCAAATGCCAAGACCCGGCTATTGAAGGACTTGCTAACAACATAAAATCTACTTATCAAAAACAAGGATTAAAAGTTTTTAGGGAATCGATGTTGGATATGGTATCTATGGAGCCGACACCCATTGCAGTAAGCTTACAAGAAGGCACTACCTACCAGTTTATTTTTATAGGAAGCTCTCAAGCCTCTAAGTTAATGCTTGAGTTGTTTGATGGCGCTGACAAACGCATCGATCAGAAAACAGAACGTGGAGTTGATTATATTACCTACTCGTTTACCCCAAAAATTTCTGAGGTATATTTAATCACTTTGATTCAGAAAAAAGGAGCCAAAAATGTCTGTGGATATTTTGCAGTAATGACTAATAACCTTCCGAAACCTACAGCAACACCTCAAGCAAAACAAGCAACACCGGCAACTTCGAAACCTATACCCACCAAAACACCGGTAAAAACTGTACCTGCATCTACTACTCCTAAAACATTAGAACCAAAAGCTACTCCACAGCAACCTATAGCTGCTCCGGCATCAAAGAAAGCAACTGCTATCCCGGACAATCAACGCCCAAATCCGAATAGAACAAAAGCTACACAAGACTACCAACAACAACAAAAGAAATAGCCTCCTATTCTATTCTTACCTTTGCTCGGATTTTACAACAAATCGGCATGGAAGTAACAATAGAATCAAGTTGGAAACAGGTTTTACAGCAGGAGTTTGACCAACCCTATTTTCAGGAGATCGTCCTTTTTTTGAAAGCTGCAATCCGCTCCGGTAAAACCATTTATCCTAGTGGAGCCAATATATTTCATGCATTCAACAGTACCCCTTTTGACCAAGTGCGTGTAGTGATATTGGGTCAAGATCCTTATCATAATCCACAACAAGCACATGGGCTTTCTTTTTCTGTACCTGAAGGGATTGCCAAGCCACCTTCTTTAATGAATATTTTCAAAGAACTACATCAAGATATTGGGATGCCAACACCCACCTCCGGCAATCTTGAAAACTGGGCTGCACAAGGAGTTCTTTTGCTCAATGCAGCACTATCTGTAGAAGCCCATCAACCAATGTCGCATAGTAAAATCGGTTGGCATCGATTCACCAATGAAGTGATTCGTATCATTTCTGAAAAAAAAGAAAATGTTGTCTTTCTTTTGTGGGGGAATTTTGCCAAATCAAAACAAGAATTTATAGACACTCAAAAACATTTAGTATTAACCGCAGCACATCCGTCTCCATTATCAGCCCATCAAGGTTTTTTGGGTTGCAAGCATTTTAGCCACACCAATGAATGGTTGACTTCAAAAGGACTCGCTGCAATAGACTGGACACTTCCATGAATATGATTAAAAAAATTGCTGGTACAATTTATTTCTTCTACGGCATCATCATGTTTCTACTTACGATGATGGTGATAATAATTCCCATCGGGCTTTCTGCTTATATCCCCGAACCCCAACGAGCCAAAATCATGCACCCTATCTTTAAAGGTTGGATGACTGTATTTCTCACCTTGGTAGGTTGCCCTGTGATTAGAAAAGGGAAAGAACATTTCAAAAAAGGAGAAAACTATGTAGTGGTTGTCAATCATAATTCACTGGTAGATATTCCCGTGTCTTCACCTTGGATACCCGGCGCTAATAAAACCCTTGCAAAAGCAGAATTGGCTCGCATTCCGGTTTTCAGTATTATCTATAAAGCCGGCTCTATTTTAGTGGATAGAAAAGATGAGAAAAGTAGAAAAGAAAGCTTTCGTATCATGAATGAAATGCTTCGCAAAGGCTTGCATCTTTGTTTGTATCCAGAAGGTACTCGAAACAAAAGCGATCAGCCGTTACAAAGTTTTCATGATGGTGCTTTTGTTACTGCTATAAGAATGCAAAAGCCTATTATTCCAGGTTTGATTTTCAACACTAAAAAAATATATCCATCGTCAAGCAAATACTGGGGAAGACCGCATATCATCCACTTTCATTTTCTGGAAGCAATACCCACCCAAGGGCTTACTCTAAGAAACCTTAATGAACTAAAAGAAAAAGTACATAAAATCATGTCAGATTATTATGTAGCTAACGAACATAAGGTATGACCTATCTATTAATCGGCACGGGAAATATGGCTCATTTTCTGGCTCTTCGACTTTCATTAGCCGGCTGGCAATGTGTGGGGGTCTTTGGTAGAAACGTAGCTAAAGCTCAACAACTTGCGGCATCTCTTCAAGCGCCTGCAATAATAGAATTATCCGCAGTGCCTACAACCGCTAACGCCTGTATTCTTGCAGTTTCGGATAGTGCGATAGCATCCGTTGCTGCACAGCTTCCGGCATTAACCCAAACAGTCCTCATTCATACATCAGGGGCAGCATCTTTAGATGAAATAAAACATCCTCTAAAAGCCTGCTTATGGCCGATATATTCTATTGTTTCTAAAGATTTTCCGAATCATCGTCAGATTCCTATCATCTATGAATGTAATAGTGAGAACGCTAGAATAATCGTGGAGTCTTTAGCTAAAAGCATCTCGGATAAGGTGGAAGCAACCACGCATGAAAAGCGATTACAACTACATTTAGTAGCAGCTATTAGCAACAATTTTATCAATCATATCTTAGCAATTGCTAAGCAGTATTGCACAGAACATGCATTAGATTTTAGCTTATTCCAACCCATCCTTCAACAAACATTTGAAAGAGCCATCACACAAAACCCCATCACCACACAAACAGGAGCCGCTAAAAGAAATGATACCGCAACCATGCAAAAACACTTACAACTATTGCAGGAACATCCGCAGTGGCAGCAGCTCTACAAGATTATTTCCCAATCTATAAAAGATATGTATAGTACTATCGGTTAAAAACTTTCGGTATCCGTTAACTTGCAGTCCAATTTTAATTTTACAAAGTATTTATTTAGATAAAATGTACACCATCAAATTTAATTTTGAACAAAAAGGATTAGAACCTGTTACCCTAGAAAATGTGCCTGCCGGTGATAGCCTTCTAGAAATCGCTTTAGAAAATGGCATAGAACTACATCACAACTGTGGCATGGTTTGCGCATGTAGCACTTGTCATATCTATCTTGAAAAAGGAGAAGAATTTGTACCTGAGATTTCAGACCGTGAAGAAGACTTTATTGACCGAGCCAGAAACCCAAAGCTCCACTCCAGATTAGGTTGCCAATGTGTATTAGAAGAAGGACATGGCACTATCGAAGTAACGATACCGGACCAATCTTTAATTCATGGAGAATAACACTCTATCATTAATAAAACAGAAATGTCAATAACATAAAAATTCATTAAAGCCAATTATAAAAAATGTACGAACCACCTATTTTCTGGAACGACCATGAAGATATCGCCTTAAAACTTTACGAGAAATTTGGAAATGATTTTTCGGAAAGTAAAATATACAGAGTCCGCTTTACAGACTTGCTTGAATGGGTACTAACACTTCCTCATTTTGAAGGCAAACGTGAAGAATGTAATGAGGGGCACTTAGAAATGATTCAAAGTGCCTGGGTATATGAGTGGCGCGACAATCAGGATTAATAACGATTATTGGAGTAGCGAGGCTTTATCGTCTTATAAGGGCGATAAGCCTTAGACTTCGTTCTTGTCTGACGGTAGGTAGAAGGATCGTATCTGTAACCTGCACCTCTATAGGATTCTCTAGGATAGGCATTTCTACTGCAAGAAGAAACGGCCATCACTAAGATAAACACGAAAGCAAGAAGACCTAAAGCTATAAATGACTTATTCATACCGTCTAAAAATACAAAGGATTTACTAAAATGCAAGGGTTACAAATATATTCCTTTCTTTTATTTGCTCTTGCGATGATAAATACCGGAAAACTTAAACA
>CALMXV010000392.1 GCA_937871155.1 uncultured Taibaiella sp.
CAATGGTCGACACTCTTTCCCTACACGACGCTCTTCCGATCTCTTTCCATCTTCGCTCATTTCTATATCGAAATGACTAAAATCTTTTGTGCTTCCTATAGTCCACTCTAAATAGTTAGTACAATTTTTGGCTTCAGCATTCCAGCTCAAAAGCTCTATCGGCAATGGAGATATACATTCTACTTTCAAAATAAAACCTGAATCGTTAACCGAATTATCTGGTTCGAAAAGGATTAATAATTTGTTTTGCGTTGTAACAAATTGTGCCGGTGGTGTAGCGAAAGAACCTGTATAATAGGAATAAGGTGCGGATAAAGAATCTCCATCTATTAAGTATAAATAATCGTACCCATTTTCAGTATTAAATTTTAGAAAGCTTACCTTATACTGCGAAGCAGTTGGGTCTTCAAAAAGCAAATAAGTAGCACTATCATTCGCATAATTTCCAAAAATTCCACCATCGTCCGTTACAATAGCATTGCATAATAGGCTATTTTGAACCGGTTTGTTCATTTTAATCGTATCACAAATAGTACTTGTGCCGCTTACTGTTACTGCTGCATTTACAGTTACGGAATCCACTTGACTGTTACAATGAGTAGTCTTAAGTTTTACATTATAAGTTCCGGGTTGAGTGTATGAATGTGTTGGGTGATTACTTGTCGAGTTGGTTCCATCTCCAAAATCCCAGTAAGACGATTGTACTGCTGGTGAGGTATTATAAAAGTTAACTGAAAGGTAGTTCTTACATGTAGATGAAGGTGTATTGTTAAATGAAGAACCCGTAGTTCCAACGTTAGTACCTACTCCCACAGCATACCAAGCAGCGGTTGTTTGGGTTACTTCATTAGAGCAGTTGCCATATAAATCTCTTGCACTTTGAATGGCAAATTGCCTTGCCATTGCATAATTAGAAGTAGGTGTTAAGTACACTGAGAGGTTGCGATAAGCTATCTGAACAGCTTTACTCATTCCAAGACCTGTAACACTATATGCATTACTATTGTCGTTAGTACCACTTCCACCAACAGAAAGCAAATAGAACCAAAAATTTTGAACTCCCGAGTTGGTATGTACCCCAAAATTATCTGTCTTTGATGTAATCCAATGAGTACCTAAATAAGTATCTGGGTCGTTCTTAAGATTTGGATTTGCCATGTTCCTCAATCCCCCAGAAATCAAATCTTCACCTAGTGCCCAACTGGCTACTGAAGGTTTATTTATAAACTCAATACAATTACCAAAAATATCGCTGAAGGATTCGTTTAATGCGCCACTTTCACCATTATAATATAAGCCTGCAGTATATTCTGTAACTCCATGAGAAAATTCATGCCCTGCTACATCCAACGCCGTAAGTGGGGAAAAACTGTTACCATCCCCAAAAGAAATTGTTCTATTGCTCCAAAAAGCATTGTCGTAGTTATTGCCGTATCTCGCTTTAACTAATAATTCGCCGCCTAGCCCATCATAGCTACTACGGTTAAATGTATCTTTAAAATAATCGAAAGTAAGCCCTAATCCCCAATGGGCATCAAAGATAGCCTTAACATCATTGTTTGAAGAGGTAAAACTTTTGGTAGTACTTGTTACATCACTACCGGTACCTGTTGTAGCATTATTTAGATTTTTAGTACGTATGCCTTTACCTCTGGTAGAATCATATAAACGATAGGTGCTTGCAGCGATCGAGTCAATAATCAAATTTTGTGTTCCACTATATAATGTTCCTCCAGTACCTACAACATTATTTATTTCATGAATCATAGAAAGCTTCCAAAGAGGTTTTGCATTCATGGCATCAATAAAAACAATAGCTCTTTCATGTGGCTCTGCTGCACTGATATCAAATTTATAAGCCAATTTAAACTCTTTGGTACCAAATGCTCCTTCTTCCGGAACATATACTAACTCCCCAACAGGAGGTTTTCCGTAAAGCGCTGCTTCATCTCCTAATTGTGAAGCTGATAATTGCCACATATAAGTACTTGCCCCTATAAAATTAGTTGCAGCAGTTAAAGCTTGAGAAACGGTAATGAAAGGACTCGTATTATTCGTTTTAATGGTAAACACATCCCCATTTACAGAAATTAGTTGATTGCTTTTTTCATGAAGAATCCACATACTTCCTTCTACCGGAATGCCGTTGCTATATTGCTTGTAACGGGTATGAGTAAAGCCAAGCCCATCCTGCAAAGTACTTATTGGGGTAAAAGAATATCGTTTATCAATATTAAAATATCCTTTTAATGATTCCATAGCAGCACTAGCAGGAATAGGAAGATTCAACGCTTCAAAATTGGTGTACATAGGCGTTTCCCTTCCGGGTAATGTCTCATTTTGTGCGAATAGATTTACAGTGAGTCCGAATAAGAAGATAAAAAGGGTAGTAGTAAATTTCATAAGCATTGGTTTTAATGTTTTTTAAAAAGACTTTTATTAAATTAATGAATTCATTTATAAATAAGGAAGGCAAATATACAATAGTAGTACAAAAATAAATCGAGTAAAATAACGGTATTTTGAAAGGATAATACAAAAAAAAGCAACCCTCAAATTGAGAGTTGCTTAGTATAGAAAGTTCGTATTTAAGTACTAAACTTATTTGATGATTTCGGTAACTTGACCAGCACCTACTGTACGACCACCTTCACGAATCGCGAATTTAAGGCCTTTGTCCATTGCGATTGGAGCAATTAGTTTTACATGTAAATTTACGTTATCACCAGGCATTACCATTTCAACACCATCAGGTAAAGAGCATTCGCCAGTTACGTCAGTAGTACGGAAATAGAATTGTGGACGATATTTGTTGAAGAATGGAGTGTGACGACCACCTTCATCTTTGCTTAAAACGTAAACTTCACCTTTAAATTCTGTATGTGGAGTAATTGTTTTTGGTGCAGTGATAACCATACCACGACGGATATCTTTTTTATCAATACCGCGAAGAAGTAAACCAGCGTTGTCACCAGCTTCACCACGATCCAATAATTTTTTGAACATTTCAACACCTGTACAAGTAGAAGTAAGAGGACTTTCATTGAAACCAACGATATCAACGTTATCACCTACTTTAATTACACCACGCTCGATACGACCTGTAGCAACAGTACCACGACCAGTGATTGTGAATACGTCTTCTACAGACATCAAGAATGGTTGGTCAACAGCACGAGGAGGCAATGGAATGTAGCTATCAACAGCATCCATTAATTCTTCTACAGCTTTTACCCATTGTTCTTCACCAGCTAAAGCACCAGTTGCAGAACCTTTGATAATTGGAGTATTGTCACCGTCATAACCATTTTTAGTCAAAAGTTCGCGAATTTCGAACTCAACTAATTCTAGCATTTCAGGATCATCAACTAAATCAACTTTGTTCATGAATACTACCATACGAGGTACACCTACCTGACGACCAAGAAGGATGTGCTCACGTGTTTGAGGCATAGGACCATCAGTAGAAGCAACTACTAGGATAGCACCATCCATTTGAGCAGCACCGGTAATCATGTTTTTCACATAGTCAGCGTGACCTGGACAGTCAACGTGAGCATAGTGACGGTTAGCTGTTTGATATTCTACGTGTGCGGTATTAATAGTAATACCACGTTCTTTTTCTTCAGGAGCTGCATCAATTTCATCATAGCCTTTTTTCTCAGCCATACCTTTATTTGCAAGGATGGTTGTGATTGCTGCAGTTAATGTTGTTTTACCATGGTCAACGTGACCGATAGTACCAATGTTTACGTGGGGTTTGTCCCGATTAAAGGTCTCTTTTGCCATTTTTTTATTTTTTTAAGAGATGTTATTAATTATAATTACAAAAAACTTATTTATTACCATTCACTTTTAAAAGTAAACTTAATTTATTTTTTTGAGCTGTTGAGCAGGATTGAACTGCCGACCTCTTCCTTACCAAGGAAGTGCTCTACCGCTGAGCTACAACAGCTTGAGATAACTGCTTAATAAGCGGTGCTCATTATAGCTGATTTTACTCAATAAAAAGAACTCCTAACTCTTCCATTAAATAAGCTAATTAGCGAAAAGGGCTAATTAGCAAGTTATTTAATCAAGAGCGGGAGACGAGGCTCGAACCCGCGACCTACAGCTTGGAAGGCTGTCGCTCTACCAACTGAGCTACTCCCGCATAAAATATCTTTTTTTAAAGTGGGCAGGGAAGGATTCGAACCTCCGTACACTCACGTGAGCAGATTTACAGTCTGCCGCCTTTAACCACTCGGCCACCTACCCTAAAAAAAGAATGAGCCGCTTGCCGGACTTGAACCAGCGACCTGCTGATTACAAATCAGCTGCTCTACCAACTGAGCTAAAGCGGCACAGATATTTTATATATTATTTTCAAA
>CALMXV010000393.1 GCA_937871155.1 uncultured Taibaiella sp.
CGATTACAACCCTGGCACTTGCCCTTCCGGCAATATACCTTTACTACTCACCATTGCTTGTACACAAATGAAATTAACACCCGAAGAAGCAGTGAATGCTATCACCATCAATGGTGCTGCTGCTTTAGAACTTAATAAAGAAATGGGAAGTATCGCTTGTGGTAAAGTAGCCAACCTTATTGTTACAAAACCAATGGACTCCTTAGCTTTTATCCCATACGACTATGGGAATAACCCTGTAGAACACATGATACTTAACGGCAGAATGCACTAAATATCAATCTTCACTTTCATGATTAAAGTAGTTTTTAAAAAAGCATTTTTCTATTCAATACTAATATAAAATAAATGAACCAAGCCATAGAACTGATAGAATGTCCAAGAGATGCCATGCAAGGATGGAAACATTTTATACCTACGGAAACAAAAATTACTTACCTCAACAAACTTCTTGAATGTGGCTTTGATGTCTTAGACTTCGGTTCATTCGTATCTGCCAAAGCCATCCCTCAATTAGCTGATACAAAAGAAGTACTTGACGCCTTAAACCTCACTGCTACTAAAACTAAATTATTAGCCATCATCGCCAATACAAGAGGTGCAGAAGAAGCCATTGCATTTGACAAAATCAGTTATTTAGGCTTTCCGTTTTCTATCTCTGAAACATTTCAGCAACGAAATACTAATAAAACGATTGCAGAATCATTGCAGCAAGTAGAAGCTATCCAAACACTCTGTACAACGCATAATAAGGAATTGGTTATTTATATTTCTATGGGCTTTGGAAACCCTTATGGAGATGCTTATGATGCAGCAATTGCAATTCATTGGGTGCAGCAATTGGCAACATTAGGCATTAAGACTTTTGCCATTTCTGATACAGTAGGTGTAGCCCAGCCGGATACCATCCAATACATTTTCGAGCATCTATTAAAAGAGTTTCCTCAGTTACATATTGGAGCACATTTTCATAGCACCACTTATACTTGGAAAGAAAAAATGGATGCTGCTTATGAAAGTGGTTGTCGCCGCTATGATAGTGCTTTGATGGGTATCGGTGGATGCCCAATGGCTAAAGATGATTTAGTAGGGAATATGGCTACTGAAAATATCATTGGCTGGTGCGACCATCAAAATATCCCATTATCTATTAATCGCGATGCATTAAAAGAGGCTATGCAAATGGCAGCTACAATATTTGTATAAGTTCACTACTTTCATCAATCACGATACAGTTTTCCGCTTTATATACTCAATAATTTGAACCTCCAGTTATCCCACTAAATAAAGAATTGTTTATGTCAACACAATCAGCAGATATAAAAAGAGTCACTACACACACCTTGCAATGGATGAAGCAACATGGTGAAAAAATCAGTATGCTTACCGCCTATGATTTTTCTATGGCACGTATCTTAGATGATGCGGGTATTGATGTGTTATTGGTAGGTGATAGCGCATCCAATGTAATGGCTGGACATGAAACCACGTTACCCATCACGCTTGATCAAATGATTTATCATGCTTCATCAGTAGTAAGAGCGATTCATCGATGCATGGTGGTGGTTGATTTACCTTTTGGAAGCTATCAAGGAAATAGTAAAGAAGCCCTCAACTCAGCTATAAGAATCATGAAAGAGACAGGGGCTCATGCCATCAAATTAGAAGGAGGAGAGGAAGTAGCAGATAGCATCAAACGTATTATCAGTGCTGGTGTTCCGGTGATGGGGCATTTGGGCTTAACTCCACAATCCATCAACAAATTTGGAACTTATGCAGTACGCGCAAAAGAAGAAGCCGAAGCAGAACAGCTTATTAAAAATGCACACGCCTTAGAAGAAGCAGGATGCTTTGCAATTGTACTTGAAAAGATTCCGGCATCGTTAGGTAAGCGTGTATCCGAAGAGATACATGTACCTATAATAGGCATTGGCGCAGGAATGCATGTAGATGGGCAAGTGTTGGTAATGCATGATATGCTAGGTATTACTAAAGATTTTTCACCTCGTTTTCTTCGCCGTTATGCAGCATTGTATGATGCCATCAAAGCCGCTACTGAGCATTTCATTGCAGATGTAAAGAGCAAAGAATTTCCGAATAGTCAAGAACAGTACTAACAACTAATTAAATCATCTCCCCTACTCTATTATTCAACATTCATGGAAGGAAGTTTGATAAATAAAGACGCGTATTTCAAGTTAATTCAGCATTTAAAGCCAAGCAATATTACACTTGTAGCTGTTTCTAAAACCAAACCAGTAGCAGCAATTGAGGAACTTTATGCATTAGGTCAACGTGATTTTGGAGAAAACTATGTACAGGAATTAGTAGATAAACAAGCTCAATTACCCAAAGATATTCATTGGCATTTTATAGGGCATCTTCAAACAAATAAGGTAAAATACATAGCTCCATTTGTGCAATTGATTCATGGGGTAGATAGCTTCAAACTATTAGTAGAAATCAATAAACAAGCAGCCAAGCATCACCGTATTATTGATGTATTACTTCAGCTTTACATAGCCCAAGAGGAAACAAAGTTTGGCTTGGATAACCATGAACTCTTAACACTACTGGAATATTATGAATCACAAAAAGAAGAACTGAAACACATAAGAATTCGAGGATTGATGGGAATGTCAAGTTTTACAGCGAATAACCTTCAGCTTCGTCATGAGTTTGAACAGTTACGAAATACCTTTAACCATCTTTCAAAAAGTAATTTCTTATTCCAATCCTCCTTTGATACTTGCTCCATAGGTATGAGCAGCGATTATGAAACAGCAATTGCAGCAGGAAGCACACTCGTACGAATTGGTAGCTTACTCTTTGGCGATAGGTAATATGATGTAGTTTAACAAGTCAACGTTTCTTAAAACTCACAAGACCGCATATCCATTTTCTAGTGCAAATTTTACTAAGCCGATTGTGCTTTTACAGCCCGTTTTTTCCAGAATATTTGCACGATGTTTTTCTACAGTCTTCTTACTTATATATAATTTTTCGCCGATGACTTCACTTGTATATTCCTGAACAATCAAGCTTAAGATTTCTCGTTCTCTATCAGATAATACAACACCATTATTCGCTACCATCGCATCCTTCTTTACTAATTGAGTAAGAATTGGTAGGATATCTTGTGAAAAATAAGTACCTCCATTAGCGACTTTATCGAGTGCTTTTATCAATTCTTCCTTACCAGTATTTTTCAAAATAAACCCATCAGCTTCGGCTTTAAGAGCTTCACGTACAACTGCTATATTATGATACATGGAAAGTAACAACACCTTGATGTCCGGCTTAAGATGCTTTGCTTTCATACAAACTTCAATACCTGAAAGCAAAGGCATATTCACATCTAACAGTAATATATCTATTGGATGATTTTGGTTGGTTAATAAATCTATTGCTTGTTGTCCATTATTGGCTTCTAGCACGATTTTAAAACGGTTAGAGGCTGCTAATAAACTCTTTACTCCTTCAATCACCAACGGATGATCATCCGCAATTAAAATGGAAACAACCTCTTCGACTTGCATTAAATTTTTTATCGATTTTCTAAGACTAAAGGTAACATCTGTATCAAAGACATACAAACAATCAAATTTTATTTTTACAAAATAATATGCACATAAACAATACCCATTAGTACGCATAAAAAAGTAGTGGGAATACCTATAGGAAATTATACTTTCCATTACTAATTTTGATAATTAAAATAAAGTATAATCTATGAAAAAACTCGTATTCTTAGTCGTTGCAATATTAGCAGGTCAGCTAGTATATGCGAATAACATTACTGTGTCTAATGTTATAATAAATGGTCAGAACACCGGCTCTCATTTTTCCTTAGTGAATTTTGATATTGCTTGGGAAAACTCTTGGAGAACATCCACCAATGAAAGCAATTATGATGGAGCTTGGGTGTTTGTAAAATTTAGAAAAAAGAATGCTTTTGTTTGGCAACATGCCACAATCAACTATGGCACTAATGGAACTGCTGCTAGTGCCGGACATACACAACCCACAGGATCTACGGTGCAGACACCTGCTGATGGGAAGGGGGTTTGGATTTATCGTGATGCTAACGGCAGTGGTTACTTTAACCTATCCAATGTAAAACTACGTTGGAACTATGGAGTAGATGGTGTAGCGGACAATGACAGTGTAGAAGTCGTTGTTTATGCGGTAGAAATGGTTTATGTACCTCAAGGGAGCTTTGTATTGGGTAGCAACGGAACAGAATATTATCACTTAAGAAGAGGCGACAAGGATACTTGTTTTGCAGTCAATTCAGAAAGCTCTATTACTGTTGGCACTACCTCATCTCACCTTGCTTCAACATCGACTTCCTATCTACAAACAGGAACTATTGCAGCCGCATATCCTAAAGGCTATGGAGCATTTTGGTGTATGAAATATGAAATCAGCCAACAACAATACGCAGATTTTCTAAACAATATCGATAATGCAAAAGCTACAACTAGAGATCCAGGTGGTTTCAGCGGAACCCATCCTTCATTAACAGCTCCCCAACCAGAAAGAGCCCTTGGATGGTTAAATCAAGAAGATGTTTGGTCGTTCTTAGATTGGTCAGCCATGCGTCCTATGACTGAATTTGAGTATGAAAAAGCATGTAGAGGAGCTAATCAAATGCCAATAGCTAATGAATACGCTTGGGGAAACACCACACTTGTAAATATCGCTACCCCTACTGATTTAGGACTTTCTACGGAAACATGGGCTACTGGAAATTGTAATCTTAGCAATAGTGCACCGGCTCGTTGTGGCGCCTTAGCTACCGGCTCAACAAATAGAAGTCAAAGCGGTGCTACTTTTTATGGCATTATGGAAATGAGTGGTAATATTTTTGAAGGTGTTGTCAATGCATTAACTGATGGTAGAGGGTTCACTGGATTACATGGCGATGGATATTTAAATGCTTCAGGTGTATATGATGTATCTAATTGGCCTACTTCAGGAAATGGATACGGTCTTAGAGGTGGATCTTACCAATCGACTTACTCTTATACAGCTCAAGTATGCGACCGTTTAAACTATAGCTACGGAAATAGTAGATATGCTAATACTGGTGGACGAGGTGTGCGTAAAGCCGAATAATCGATTCTTTTCATTTTTTTAAACCATAATTTTTATGAAAAGAACATTAGCAATTTTACTATTTGCTTCTACCTTTCCTGCACATGCACAGAATAATAATATTTTCTATGGCGGTGTAGGTGATGGATGGAACAAAGCCAGCTATGCCCAAGCAGGAAACAATATTATGTTTCAGGGAAGTGCTGGGGATGGATGGCATGCGGCAAATTATACACAAACATCTATCAATACTCAATTTCAGGGAGGTGCTGGTGATGGATGGAACGCAAACAACTATACCCAAGCTTCCATTAATACTCTGTTCCAAGGAGGTGTAGGTGATGGATGGAGTGCAAACAACTATGCCCAAGCTTCCATAACTACTCAGTTTCAGGGAGGTGCTGGTGATGGGTGGAATGCACTTAAC
>CALMXV010000394.1 GCA_937871155.1 uncultured Taibaiella sp.
CTACCGGATACAATCGATCTACTCCTGCGTTAGCTACTAAATCCATCACAGTTTTACGATCTTCAGGGTCATCAGTAGTGGTGATAAAATCTTTGGGTTTATTCAACAGTACATAAACTAAATCTTTCTGTGGTGTCATTTTCTTACCGGAAAGTGATACTGTATCTCCGGGGGCAACACGATAACCCGGGTCTAAAACCAACTCTCCATTCACACGTACTTTACCTTGCTTTACAAACTCTGCTGCATCTCTCCTACTACATTCACCACTATGCGCTATGTATTTGTTCAAGGTCATTGGTGCATCAATAGCAGTAGCAGTGCTTGTCTTCTTATTCGTTACTTCGATATCATCATCCTCATCGTCTTCTTCTCTTGCTGCTTTTTTAGGACGAGCCGGTTTGTTGAATTTATCTTCTGATTTATTATAGGTCTTTTTGGGGTAAGGCTTTTTATCATCCCCGTTAAAAGAAGACTTTTTAAAACGTTCTGGTTTCTTTTCATCTCCGTCTCCATTAGGGCGCTCCCGCTTAGGTGCCCATCCTTCTTTTTTATCGGAGAACTGACGTTTCTTTTCTCCCTCTTTAAAACCGGATTCTTTGTAAGGACGTTTAAACGGCTTTTCAAATTTGCCAACACGCTCTCCACCTTCTATTTTATTGTCAGAATCGGATTTGAATTTTGAATGATAAGGACGTTTGTTGCCTCTGTCAAAGGAAGCCTCTCCGCCTTCTTGAGGTGTATCCTTTTTGTAAAATGGTTTTTTGTTTTCAGAAGGACGACCCTCAAACTTACGTTTAGGCTCTCCTCGTTCTCCTCTATCCCAATTCTTTTTCCCGAACTCAGGCTTTGAAAATTTTGGGTGATCGTTCTCGGTTTTATCACCAAATCTTTTATCACCAAATTTTTTATCACCCGATCTTTTACTACCAGATGAAAAGCCGTCTTTATTGAATTGCCTCTTGCCATCAGATGACTTATCGGATCGCTTAAAAGGTTTTTCAGACCGCTGTTGACTATATTCTTGCTTTTTGGGGAACTCTCTTTTCATGCAGCGGTAAAGGTATTATGAAGTTTTGGGAAAATGCAGGAGAATTTGAAAATAACCTATAGAATTAAAATTTAAAGACCCTTCGTTAATGCGTTCTTCAGTTTTAATGGAATTGGCTTTGATTTGCATAGAAAGGAATAATATTGCAACATTAACTAGATTCTTGACAACAATCTTGTTTTGAAAGACCTATTGATTTAAGTAATCAATAAATCATCAAAGCAATTGGTATTTAAAAATGAATTAAAACTCACATGAAGAATAGTAAGCTTTGGTGGTGGATAGGTGGAGGCATAGCTGTGGTATTAATGATTGTATTGATAACAACTACTTCCAATGACGAAGGTGTTAAGGTAGCTATTGAAACGGTAAGCAATCATACCATTACTGAAACGGTAACCGCAAGCGGAAAGATATATCCGGAAACAGAAGTAAAGCTTAGTCCGGAAGTAAGTGGTGAAATCATTCAGCTGGCTATAAAAGAAGGTGACACCGTACAAAAGGGCGATTTGTTGGTAAAAATCAATCCGGTGATTTATGCTTCGATGGTGAATCAAGCAGCAGCTACAGTACAACAAAGTAAGGCACAAGTGGCTAATTCACGTGAATTGGCACAACAAATGAAAGCTCAATATGAGTTAGCAAAAGCAACGTATGAGCGCAACAAAACCTTGTACCAAGAAAAAGTTATTTCCACTCTGGAATTTGAACAATCTGAAAGCAACTACAAAACGGCAAAAGCCAGCTATGAAGGCGCACAAGCAACTGTTGCCGGTGGCAAATATGGGGTAGAAGGTGCTAGTGCCAATTTATCTCAGGCAGAAGCTAATTATAACAAAACAACCATCATCGCTCCTACCTCAGGTATCATTTCTTCATTAAATGTGAAACTTGGAGAGCGCGTAGTAGGTACGGCACAGATGGCGGGTACCGATATGTTGACTATAGCCGACTTAGGAAGAATAGAAGTGCGGGCAGCTATCAGCGAAACCGATATTGCCAAAGTTAAATTAGGAGATACCACACAAATAGAAGCTGATGCTTTTCGCAACAAAATATTTACGGGTATCGTCTCTAAAATTGCTGTATCCAGTGCCACTTCAGGCTCAGCCATAGCAGTAAGCACCGACCAAGTAACCAACTATACCGTACATATACTTTTATTACCTCAAAGCTATCAAGAGCTAACCCAACAAACAGGTAAATTCCCGTTCAAGCCCGGCATGTCAGCATCTGTGGAAATTCAAACCAAGCGAGCGTATCAAACCTTGTCCATTCCGGTAAATGCCGTTACAACTAAAGACTATCCTGATAGTATCAAAAACAAAGCGGATAACTTTGACTTACCGATGCGTCAAGTAGTTTTTGTATATGACGAAGCCACTAAAAAAGTAACGCTTAAAGATGTAAAAACAGGCTTACAAGACAACCATTATATTCAAATATTAGAAGGTTTGAAAGCTGGAGAGAAAGTAGTAGTAGCTCCTTTTGGTGCTATTGCCAGAACCCTTAAAGACAAATCACGAGTACGAGTAGTCGCCAAGGAAAAACTATATGAAACCAAGAAAGAATAAGAAACCAACACTCTTAAAGAATATCACGTTATTATTCTATGAATAATCAATTTGAAACACTAACAGAAAACTACGATTCTAAAACAAGCACTTATTATTATAACCCAAGATTAGAAATGCTTTCTTTTATTCCAAAAGATGCCAAAAGGTTGTTGGATATAGGATGTAGCACTGGTGGGTTTGGGGCTAATTTAAAAAAGGTAACTAGTACAATTGAAATTTGGGGCATTGAACCTTATTCATCAGCCGCATCTGAAGCTAGCAAGCAACTAGACAAAGTCATCAACGGCATTTTTGAAAAAGATATGCCGGAACTTGAAGGACAAAAGTTTGATGTCATAGTTTTCAATGATGTGCTGGAACACCTTGTAAATCCTGAGAAAGTTTTAAAAGATTGCCATCAATATTTAAATGAAGGAGGTGTAGTTGTAGCATCTATACCTAACATTATGTACTTCCCACTTTTTGTAAAACAACTGCTCCTTAAAGAAGATTGGGAGTATATGAAAGAAGGTGTTTTTGACAATACCCATTTAAGATTTTTCACCAAAAAAAGTATGCTTCGGCTTTTTAAAGATAGTGGTTATACCGTGCAACACATTCAAGGAATCAATGCTTACCAATCAACGCTATTTTCTATATTGAATTTCTTTTTTCTAAACAAGTTTAAGAATTGGCGCTATCAACAATATGTAGTCGTTTCTAAACTTCCCTAAAGCATATTTTAAGATAAGAAGAGTCGTATCTACCCCTTCAACTAGGGAACCTACTCACTATATTTTTCAAATTCTATCGACAATACTTTTAAATCTTGTTTCATCAACGTGATACTTGCTTCTACTTGATCCAGCATCGCCGCTCTATTTTTCAATTGTTCTGCCGTATATCTACCCCCTTCGCCAAAATACAAAGCATATATTGCTTCTTTGTTTTTTGTATCCTGGTCCACAATCTGTCCTAAATTCATCCAGCGATGTACCAGCTTTTTCAGCAATGAGTTTTCTTTATCCTGAGGGTTTTTATAGTTTAGGTAATACCAGATGGAAGGTGAATAATAACTTGAAAGCTCAGGTGCTTCCCAAATATCTTTTAAAATATTCCGCTGATGATAAAAATCAATTTTCTGATGATTGGTCAACATCAACACCCCAAGAATGGCTTCAGTAACGCTAGTGCCAATGGCAATGACACTTGCAAGACTCCCATTAGCACTATTATTAGCAACCAACTCTGCAGCGATTGCACCCACAGCACCTACAATGGTAGAGCCTATGATAAGTCCTTGCTCTCTATTGTCTTCATTACTTTTAAGAAAGCTGGCAATTTGATCTGCTCGCTCTTCTTCGCAATCTAGCTCGCTGGCAAAAGCTGAAATTTCTAAAGAGGCTATATTGATTTTTTGATTGATTTTATTCACCAAGGTTAATAAAGCTACTCGGCTCTCTAAAGTCATTCCGGCATGATAAGAATTTCTTTTTTCCATAAAACTATGGAGCTCATCTAGCAGCCCTATAGCATTTGCCGCATTTAATGACTGGTAAGAATAATGATGCAATAAAACAGTATCTATTACGAGTTGGTCAAAGGGAATCGGTAAATCTTTTTTAGAATAACTGTAAGGTGTTTGTTGATTGCAACTCGTCCTTTCAATCTGCTGTGCTAAATGTGCATGTTTGGTACTTGTGCAACTTGAAAGCACTACCAACATGAATACTCCAACAATATGCTTCTTCATCTAATATTAATAATTAACTGCTAAGATAGCTATTGAACGAAAAGAAAAGCTACGTTGAAACTTCTTCAGAAGGCTCTACATGAATCAATACACTAGCTAAGTGAGGCAGCTGTTCTTTCAATGTATCTTGCACCTGATGGGAGATTGAATGACCTTCTTTCACTGTGATGTTTCCATCAACAGTTAGGTGTAAATCCACGAGATAATACATACCTGACTTACGAATAAAACATTTCTCAGTAGCCACAACCCCATTTACCGTCAATGCTATTTTCCTTACTTCAGTGATGACATCTTCATACTGGTGCTCATCCATGATTTCTCCAAGCGCCGGTCTAAAGATTTTATAGCAATTAAACAAAATAAACCCTGAAGCAAATAAGGCTGCCCAATCATCGGCAGCTTCATAGCCTTTACCCATAAATAATGCAATGGAGATACCTATGAATGCAGCCACTGAGGTTATTGCATCACTTCTATGATGCCAAGCATCTGATTTTAACGCCGAGCTATTGGTCAGCTTTGCCTTGTGCATCACCCATTGAAATGATAGTTCTTTCCAGATGATGATGGGAGCCAAAACTAAAAGTGTAAAAAGTTTTGGAGGTGCATGTGGCGTGCGAATATTTACAATGCTTTCATAAGCAATAATAGTAGCGGATGTCATCAACACAGCTACAACGATAAATGTGATTAAAGGCTCCAACCTTCCATGTCCATAAGGATGATTGGAGTCCGCAGGTCGATTGGTATATTTTATTCCTAGAAAGACTAAGAAGGAAGCGAAAATATCGGAAGTAGATTCAATCGCATCCGCTATCAGGGCATACGAATTTCCCAAAATGCCTGCCGTCCATTTCACAAAGGCAAAAGCCACATTCCCTAGAATACTGAAATAAGTAGTACGTAAGGCTATCTGCTGTGAACTTTGTTGGTCTTTAGACATTTTCAATAGAATAGAACAATGGTAGGTAAAACTAACTAAAGCTACAATCAAAATCCAAAACTATAGCTCGCTGTACGAATTACCCTTCAAGT
Source organism: uncultured Taibaiella sp. (assembly GCA_937871155.1). Lineage (GTDB taxonomy): Bacteria > Bacteroidota > Bacteroidia > Chitinophagales > Chitinophagaceae > JAFIGV01. The sequence continues at coordinate 5,399 of CALMXV010000394.1, forward strand.
CTTCCTTCTCACATTAAGCTATTTACTTTTTGCTTTTCAACATTCATTCAAATTACAAGGTTGTTGGCTCGATTCAATTTGAATAGTGGGATGATGAATATGGTATGCCTCAAAAACTTGTTGGATAGCCACCATCACCTCTGCTGATGAAATAGAATTGTCAGAAACCAACACGACATGAATCGAAGCTACATGATAGTTGCCGTCCATACTCCAAACGTGGAGGTCATGAATATCTTGAACGCCATTTATAACTACCAGCTCTGTTTTCAATGCCTCTAGGTCTATGTGTTCCGGCACGGATTGCAATAAAATCCTCATGGTTTGAATTAAGTTTTTACTTGCGTTATAGCCAATAAAAACCGCTATCCCAATAGCTAAACATCCATCCAACCAATACCAACCCGTAAAATAAATTACTATCGACCCTACCAAAACTGCTACCCAGCCTAAAACATCTTCCAGCAAATGCCAGAGGATGGCTTGCTTGTTATAGTCTGTACTATGTGTGTGGCTATGACTATGTGCATGTTGATGGTCGATTTCTGAGTTGCTTTTTTTTAAACGCAAAAAAGCAAACCCATTAATCATTATACCCAGCAAGGCTAACCATAACATCCCCATACTATTTACCGTATGAGGTTGGATGAACGAGTGAACGGCACTATAAAGCATGGCTAGGCTACCAGCAAGCAAAAACAAGGACAACCCTAAAGCGGAAAGCAATGAAAAACGCTTGTAGCCATAAGAAAATTTTGTGGTACGTTTTCTTTTTGAAAACTTATCCAACAGTACAGCAATGCCAATAGCTATTGCATCCATGAAATCATGAAAGGCATCAGCCATGATAGCTGTGGAATTTGTAAAGATGCCACCAACAAATTCAACAATAGAGAAAAGTAAATTGAGCCAAAAGGTAAACGTAAGACTGCTTTTAGTGGTAGGTGCTGTATGCTGGTGCGACATAAAATTTTCTGCTAGAATAAAATGGCAGTACAAAAGTAACCTACAGCACCATGCAACACTATTGCAAAGTTTCCTCTAAACATTTAGCACAAATTCCTTTTGCAAAAAAGCGTACTTCATCAATCCTAAAATTCGATGCTATCGGTTGTGTCAATTGAATATCCTCTTGACAAGTTACTTGCTTGCATATTTTACAATACAAATGCAAATGCCAATCTTTATGAGTATGCTCATCACAAGCATCACCACAAAGCTTATACTTAGTAGTTAACTGTTCTTGGATGCTATGGATGATTCCTTTTTCTTCGAAGGTTTTCAGGGTTCGATAGATGGTAGTTCTATCTGCTTTTGGGAGGAGCCTTTCTATATCCGCAAGAGATAGTGCTTCCTGTCTTGAAGCCAAAAAATCATAAATCAATATCCGCATACTTGTAGGCTGCGTATGTTTATTGGTGAGTTTCTTTTCTATACCCTCCTGCATGGAATTCGTTTTTTTTAATTAAGATTCAACCCAACGGCTACACCAACCCAAGGCTTCGATTCGTAATGCCAAATTGTTCTATTATGATCCATTAAATTATCAAAACCTAAAGCCAACCCAATGGTAAAAAAATTAACTCCGACGATGGCGGCTATCCCTTTACTCCATACGATACCATCATAGTCTTGTAACATACTATTTCCAGTAGTAGCCGCATTCATAGCCGTATTACCGATACCCGTAAACACCCCTACTGAATATCCGAAATGGTTGATATATCGCTCCGCCTTGCGTATTGGATTTGCGATATAATTTATCTTATAACGATCGTTTCTAAAACCAAGATAAAATGCACCATTAAGGTTGGCATTCAACTGTGGAGGCATTGCTTGTTGTGCCCATCTATATTTCAATGGCATCGTTATGAAATCTACATCTAGGCTATTCTTTGAAAGTACAAAATCATACGTTCCCATCACATCACTTATGGATGAATAGATAACTGACGGCAGTGTAGTATCAATAACCCGAATGTGAGAATGTTTTTGAGTAGGATAAATCGCTATGGTTTCCTCTGTTACATCTATATAAACTTTAGAGTTTCCCGTAGTAGTGATTTTAGTATAATAGCCGTCTGACAATTCTTGTTTAGCCGTTTTCTTTACTAGTGTACAACTTTGGAAAGCTGCTATGATTAATAACATAAGACTAGAACATAGTAAGGAGACGTTCATAAATTTAGAAAGAACCATGATTATATACTCTTAAAAGGTGGTATTAATTTCTCTCAGGAATTTATTTGACTCAGAACACTTCATTTTAGAAAATACTATTTGATGATTTTATAACAAACTCGATTCAACCTTCCTTGGAAATCAAATGGTGTAGTACTTCCAGTTATATCTTTTAATTCAAAAGCGGGTATCGCCTCTTGATCCAATTGAAACTTATGATAATTGTTACTAAAATAAATTATCCCTTCTTCAGTTGTTGCTTTCAGTAAGCGTTTCAGTAGGGATACATGATCGCGCTGCACGTCAAAGATGTCATCCATACGTTTGCTATTGCTAAAAGTAGGTGGGTCGCAGATGATGAGGTCATAAGTATTCGCCGGTAATTCTTGAATAATTTCCATCACATCTGCTTGTATGAATTCATGTTTGGCATCATCATATAGTTTATTAAACTGCATATTCCGTTTTGCCCAATTGATATAAGTTTTAGAAAGATCAACGGACGTTACGGAAACAGCACCACCCGCAGCTGCATACACACTAAACGAACCAGTATAGCAAAACAAGTTCAATACTCGCTTCCCTTCGGCATCTTCACGTACCATATTGCGTGTTATACGATGGTCAAGAAAAAGTCCGGTATCCAAATAATCTGTAAGGTTGATAATAAATTTTAAGTTCCCTTCGCTTACAATCTTCTCTCTTTTTTCTAATCCTACTTTTTCATATTGTCCTTGCCTACCCTCTTTCCGCTGCCGTGTTTTGATAAAGATATCTTCCATGGGCACCTCAACTATGGTTGCCATAATTTCTCTACAAGCAGCCTGCCATGCAAGGTGTTCTTCTTCTTCCATCGCATGTCTTCGTTTATACTCAGAAGCATAAAGCACCCCTTCATAAAAATCTATTGCAAAGGGAAACTCTGGCAAGTCATGATCATAAAATCGAAAGCAAGTGATTTGCTGTTTCCTGGCAATCTTGCTATAATGTTTCCACACTTTTAGCAATCTATTATGGAACATGGGCAACTTGCTTGTAAA
>CALMXV010000395.1 GCA_937871155.1 uncultured Taibaiella sp.
AGTATCACAGTCGTCACTTTAATAGTTTGAGAGTAGGATTGCATTTCCAACCGCATTCTTACAGCAAGGATAACAATAGTGCTTAGAAATATATAGGGAAACGCATAGGCTTTGGCAAAGTAAGCCAATGTGCTAAGAAACCCACATAGCAGCCATTTTGAAGGTTCGTAAAAAAAATTTTCTCTAATAAATAATTGAAAAATAACTAATAGAAAAAAGAAAAACCAGAGGTCGGCAAAACTTTGTTTGAAAACCGCATAAACTAAGAAACAAGCCAGTGTTGTATTTAGGCATAGTAGTACTTCCTTGTTAGTAAGGAATCTCTTAAATAGAAAATGACTTGCGATTAAAAATCCACCGGCGCCGAAAGAATTAATGATGATGCCTGCCTTAAAAGGTTCATAGCCCCAATTCATTAAGCCTGCAGTAAGCCAGCAACTCCAAGGGCTCCAATATCCATTGATCGCTTGCTGAACATCACCATTTACATAATGCTGTGCTACTGACATATAACCTATCGCATCTGGATCAACATAATATTGATAATAAGGATACACAATCGCTAAGGCTACAAACAATAGCAGCAAGGGGAATAGAAGTATATAAAATGGTGTCTTTAACACAGAATTTTAAACAGATGTTTTTTTGTTTTTGTTGAAGGTAAAAATAAAGCCACTAATTGCACAACACATCAATAGTAATGAAATGGGCATTACATAATGGGCATTGGCAATGGGTCCAGTTATGAGTGCGAAATAGAGAAAGAATAAAGTGACAAACCATTTTATCCATTTTGAGTAAGGAGCATAAAGTAGAAATAGAATGATTCCTAATAGTTTTACAAGGTTGGACAGAAGCGTAACTAATGCCAATGCTACTGAGCCATGATTGAAAATGTAAGTAACTATCTCATTCCTATTCCAGTTTTTTAATATCGTGCTAAATTTTACAGATTCTCCGGCATACACTTTGGCTAGTGTCATTCGACCGGTAAATTCATCCAATTCGCCTCTGCCGGTTTCCAAAAAATATAAGGCACTTTTGGATAGATGATACGGAAGATAACTGCTAAAATTGGATAGTAATAAACTTACCCCTCGCTCATTGGCTTCATCATATCGTGCAGCAAAATCAGGTAATTGAGCAATAGCTGTTCGTTCTTTTTGTATATAGGCTTTTCCGGCATCGGCACTTACTTTATCTGTATAAAACCGTTGGTAATAGTAGATAGCATTAAACGATTGAATGCTGGAAAAATGATATTTTCCTGTTCGTTTTGCATTGATGCCGCTATAAGCTACTATACAAATTATTGGCAGTAAGGCTGCACTTACAAACCGAAAATTGAATTGTTTAAAATAACCTCCTAAGAAAAGCATTATAGGAAAATGGATAAATGCATAAGGATATAAAACCGGTTTCATAAATATCCCTCCTATCAAAGCTAAGGACATCCACATACTATATTTATTTTCCTTTTTCTGAAGGAATAAAATCATAAATCGAAAATATAGCAGGGTAAATGTTTGCAACAATATATCCGGAGCAATGATATGTGCATAAACCAACTGACTAGGGAAAACCAAAAGTAAAAGGAATAGCCAGCCATCATAATTCTTTTGATAGCCAAGTTTTAAAAAAGTATCTCTACAGAGAAACACATTGAAAATGGATAGTCCGCTTTGAATAATGAGTACCATCCAATTGTTGATAGCCCAACTATACACTAGCAATAGAAAAAGAGGATAGCCGGGTGTACGTAATGTCATATACTCTTCCGTAAGGGGCAATACGGGGTTCGCACTGTAGAAGAAAAAATTATTTTTAATGTTGACTGCTTCATAAATATATTCAAAGCTATCGCCATTATAGATACGTCCAAAATGTAGGGCTGCCATAAAATACATACCATGCAATAGGATAATCCCTATGCCGAAAGCATATTTTTTTAGAAAGCCTTTCATGGGTTAAATATAACAAAGATGCACTCAAGAGATAGGCATGAAGCCGATATTCAGTTCAAGAAAATAAAAAAAAGCGAAGGGGTTGCTTCGCTTTTTAGTACTATGAATGAGAAAACCTCTTGTCAAATTATTTATTCTTGCTATCAGTATTGTCCGATTCATCTTTTCCTTCTTTGGCATCTTTAAAGTCTTTTATGCCTTTGCCAATACCTCTTGCCAAGTCAGGGATTTTCTTTGCGCCAAAAAGTAAAAGAATAATCACTAAAATAATGATTAACTCCGTACCGCCGGGCAAAGCTAACAAGAGGTTATATGAAGTGGATGATATCATTTTTAATAACAAATACAATTGAAGCAACAAATTTAACTAAGTAATGATCATTGGTGTGATGATAGTGGTCACTTCTGCTTGTGTCAATGGTTCGTCAAAAGCTTCTGTGGCAGCATCGGCTAATATTGCTTGTCCTCCGATACCTACTATGCTGATACCATATTGAACAGCTGTTTCTTCACCGGCATAGCTTGCATTGAATGCTGGGTTAGAAATGCTTGTTTGTTTTTGTGTAATCCATGGTTTGATCATTATACTGCCGCCCGCAATGGTAGTGCGCATTTGGCGAACATGCGAAGCATTCCGTGCTAAGACAGATTGGATGCTAAATAGGTCGGTAAGTAATGGATTTCTTACAAAGCCTCCTATTTGTCCCTTATAGGTTCTTACTGATAAGTCTAATAAAACCTGAGCCACTGCTAATAGGGTTTTATAATCATTGAAAGTAAGTAAAGTGCCTCCTAAGGTATAGTCATAGCCTTTTGCATTCACTGGAATGGCTGCATTAGGACTCGCTGCATTGATGGTCTGTGTCAGAAATTTCACATGTGCTGCTTCATGATTTCTTATAGTAACAAATGCTTGTTGTGCATCAGTAGATGGGAAAAGGCTATTGGCTGTTCCTAAAGAAACCGCTTGTTTGAAAAATTCAGCAACGATATGTTGGAACGATAAGATGAAGTTTAAGGTATCAATAGATACATTAGTTGATTTAGCTGTAGCCTTATTGCTATTGGCGCCTATTGCAAAGGGTAAAGCCGTCAAAGCTACTTTGCGTGTAATGTTTTTTAGTATATCACGACGTGCGCTGGATTTACCCATTTCGGCATCGTCAATTTTTGAAAATTCTTGTAAGATATTTTTGAAACTCATGGTGCTGTTTTTTTTAAAGTTTAAGGTAAACGACTAGAAATTGGTGTAGTGATAAAGGAACTCATAGCAGCTAAAACTACCGATGGGTCTTTAGCCATTTCCATACCATTCATATCTACTTGCATATCGCCACTGGCAAAGCTGCCATTTACCAACAAGTCACGAACATAGGCGGCATGTCTTGCTTGAACACTTACTGCTTTAGAAAAAAGTTGTACATAATCAGGATTGGTGATTTGGTAAGCAACACCATTATATGCGGATACACTAAGGTCTTCCAGCATTTTTTCTGTAGTTAATACAGCCGTTCTATCTTTAAAATTGATTGTTTCAAAATTGAAACTAAGCGTCATGATGGCTTTAGTACCTAGTAATGCTTTCCACAATTCTCTATGTGCTGTTTCATGGTCTTTCATATCGGTTATTAATGCCATTTCTTGAACTGTAGCATTTGCATAAAATCCGGCATCCATTACTTTTTGGTAATAGGCTACACTTAATTGCGTCATGGCATATGCATAATTGAGAATGCCTAAGTCATCTTGTGTTAAAAGCACACCGCCGGGTGCGGGGTTGTCGTCACTAGTATTACAAGAGGCGTTCAATAATGTACCTGCGGCAATAAGTCCTCCAGAAAGTCCCAAAAAGCTGCGACGAGAAAAGCCTTGTGCCATCGTTTCTTGAGGTGATGTTTCAGAGGAGATTTCATTTTTGTTCATAATCAAGTTTCAGATTTTGATGATTAATTTTAGAGATACAGCTGTCCATTTTTTCTAGCAGAAAATAGAGGGCTGTATAGCGTGTTCCAAATTTTCCCCGTAAGATAGAAATCCAAATTAGAGATTCCAACATTCTTACTATAAATTTTGAATTTAAGAGGGTAATTAGTTTAGTCGTTTATACCAATCAACATAGGTACAAACATAAAATTGCCGAATGACTCTTGGGTGATACTACCATCTATTTCTTTTCTTATCCGATACATGATTTGATGATTGTCATCGCCAACGGGCATCACGGCGATGCCACCAGGTTTGAGTTGTTCAATTAATTTAGGAGGAATAAAGGGTACACCTGCCGTCACCAATACTTTGTCAAAAGGAGCGAATGTAGCTAGTCCATTGTAGCCATCGCCAAGATGCCTTCGAATACTTGGGTATTTCTTGATAAAGAAAAAATTGTTTATAAAGTCATAGAGTTTTCGTTGTCTTTCGATGGTAAAAACTTTAGCACCCATCTCTGCAAGTACGCAAGATTGAAAAGCGCTTCCAGTTCCAATTTCTAAGACTTTATCGAACTTTTTAATGTCCAGTAATTCTGTTTGAAAAGCAACCGTATAAGGCTGAGAAATAGTTTGGCCAGCAGCTATGGAGAATGCTTGGTCTTCGTAGGCATAGTGTTCGAAGGCTGTATCCAAAAAGAAATGACGCGGGATTTTATCGAGAGCATCCAAAACCCGTTGGTCAGTAATACCTTTTTCTTTCAATTGATCTAACAGCTTTTTACGTTGAGTTTTGTGTTTAAATTCGTCTGTCTGAGTCTTACTTTGCAACATGTGGTAAAGATAATCGAACCGATGAACAATGAACTACCATTTTAAGAGGGAAATCCCAGTCGATTTCTTTTTAATTTGAAAGGTCAGGAAACAGCTATCCACTTTTTAAGATGAAACTGCTATATTTGCGCCACTTTTTTTAATAGTATAAAATATATGAATTCATTATTCTACTTAGTTCCATGCTTTGGAGTTGTAGCATTACTTTACACGCTAATAAAAAGCTCGTGGGTAAGTAAACAAGATGCCGGAAACGACCGGATGAAAGAAATTTCTAACTATATAGCTGATGGTGCCATGGCATTTTTGAAAGCTGAATACAAGATACTTACCTATTTTGTAATCATTGCTGCTATATTATTAGGTATCATGGGTAGCTCTCATGAAAACTCACACTGGTCTATTGCTTTAGCCTTTGTGGTGGGTGCAGTATTTTCAGCTTTAGCTGGTTTCATAGGAATGCGTATCGCTACTAAAGCTAACGTACGTACTGCCGAAGCAGCTAAAACAAGTCTTAGCAAAGCCCTTAAAGTTTCTTTTACCGGCGGTGCTGTAATGGGAATGGGGGTAGCTGGTTTGGCTGTAATAGGTTTAGGTTCTTTATTCATTGTTTTATACACCTTATTTGCTCCAGAAAGTGTTAACTCGATTGGTATGGAACGCGTAATAGAAGTGTTGACCGGTTTTTCTCTAGGTGCTGAAAGCATTGCTTTATTTGCTCGTGTGGGTGGTGGTATCTATACCAAAGCCGCAGACGTAGGAGCAGATTTAGTAGGTAAGGTAGAAGCAGGGATTCCTGAAGATGATCCTCGTAACCCAGCTACTATTGCGGATAACGTAGGGGATAACGTAGGGGATGTTGCAGGTATGGGTGCTGATTTATTTGGTTCCTATGTAGCGACAGTATTAGCTACTATGGTACTAGGTCGCGAAACTCTTTCTACAGATAATTTTGGTGGAATGGCACCTATCTTGTTGCCAATGTTGATAGCGGGTGTAGGTATTATACTATCTATCATCGGTACTTGGTTTGTTCGTATCAGTGAAAGTACGGGTTTAAGTACTTCTAAAGTGCAATCGGCATTAAATATGGGTAACTGGGGCTCCATCGTTCTTACAGCTATTGCCTCTTACTTTTTAGTAAATGCTATCCTTCCTGAAGCGATGACATTAAGAGGTGTTGAGTTTACTAAGAACGGTGTATTTGGTGCTATTATTGTTGGTTTGGTGGTAGGTACATTGATGAGTATCATAACAGAATATTATACCGCTATGGGCAAGCGTCCGGTACTTTCTATCGTGCGTCAGTCTTCTACCGGTCATGCTACGAATATTATAGGAGGTTTATCGGTAGGGATGGAAAGTACGTTAATCCCAATTATCATCTTAGCTTCTGGTATTTATGGTTCTTACTTATGTGCTGGCCTCTATGGTGTAGCAATTGCTGCTGCCGGTATGATGGCTACTACGGCTATGCAGTTAGCTATAGACGCCTTTGGCCCTATTGCAGATAATGCTGGCGGTATTGCTGAAATGAGTGAGTTGCCAAAAGAAGTACGTGAGAAAACAGATATCCTAGATGCAGTAGGCAACACCACAGCGGCTACCGGTAAAGGTTTTGCGATTGCCTCTGCAGCCTTAACCGCTTTGGCTTTGTTTGCTGCTTTTGTAGGCATTGCTCGTATTGATGGTATTGATATTTATAAGGCAGATGTTTTAGCCGGTTTGTTCATTGGTGGGATGATTCCATTTATCTTCTCTTCACTTGCTATTACGGCTGTAGGTAAAGCTGCTATGGCGATGGTTGAAGAAGTTCGTCGTCAGTTCCGTGAAATTCCGGGCATCATGGAAGGGAAAGCAAAACCTGAATATGATAAATGTGTAGCGATTTCTACTCAAGCATCTATTCGTAAAATGATGTTACCGGGTGCTATCGCAATCATTACTCCGGTAATTATTGGCTTTGTATTTGGTCCGGAAGTGTTGGGTGGTTTCTTAGCCGGTGCTACAGTGAGTGGTGTGTTGATGGGTATGTTCCAAAACAATGCTGGTGGCGCTTGGGATAATGCAAAAAAATCATTTGAAAAAGGAGTCGAAATCAATGGAGAAATATTTTATAAAAAATCAGAACCACATAAAGCTTCTGTAACTGGGGATACTGTTGGAGATCCATTTAAAGATACATCAGGCCCATCAATGAATATCTTGATTAAATTGATGTCTATCGTTTCATTGGTAATTGCTCCTACATTGAGCGATATGTTTAAAGATAAAATTGAACAAGATCGTATGCATAAGATTGAAATGCTAAATAACTATAGTGTTCGTACAGAAGCAACTCCTGCAACAGAACCGAATAAAACACCTGTAGGCGAATAAAAATCAATTTTGTATTGACCTATTTAACAATAGTGATAAAGCCAGCCTTCGGGTTGGCTTTTTTTGGGATGTATGAAATGAACGCAGCTCTTTAGAATGGAGTTAGTAAATCACCTCACGAATTTTTGACAGAAATAAAGGTATAATTGTCACAAAACGAAATAATACATTTCATCCAATTTAGTTACTCCTTCAACTTAATTAAGAAAGTAGATTTTCTGTTTCGGTATCTTTGAATCCTTAAGTTGTAAAGGCTTCCTTATGGAATTTCGTATAAAAAATATGGTATGTGACCGTTGCAAAATGGCGGTACAAAAACTTTTGGAGCAGCAAGGCTTACATCCAACTCAAGTGGAATTAGGGCATGTAATTGTTCAAGAATCAACCATTGAAGAAAGTACATTGCAACACATCAAGCAAGAATTACAACAGCTAGGTTTTGAGTTATTGCAGGATAGGACTACCATGCTGATAGAAAAAATCAAAAACATAGTAGTGGAGCAAATTCATTACTCCGATGAACGAATTAATAAAAATTTTAGTGATTTTATCAGTGAGGCGGTACATTATGACTATACTTATTTAAGCAAGCTTTTCTCTGAAACAGAAGACATATCAATTGGTCAATTTATCATTCTGCAAAAAATAGAGCGTGCCAAAGAATTGATAGCTTATGATGAGCTTACCTTATCTCAAATAGCCGATCAATTACACTATAGCAGTGTAGCACATTTGTCCAATCAATTTAAAAAAATAACAGGTTTAACACCATCTCAATTTAAAAATGAATCGAAGCAACGACGATCTACTTTAGACAATATCTAACATAGTAAAAAGCGATTACGCTTTATTGTTCGCCTTTTTCAAGTCTTCTAAAAAAGGTTGTAGTTGTTCTACTTCTACATGGTCCATCACTACAATCTTAAACCATTTAGCTTCATCGCCATGGGCATCAGGCACTAAGCCATACGTATCTACTAGTGATTGGGGCACATACTTAGACTTGATGGTAATGATGTTCATAGCAGGATGTCTGAAATATTCTATACCCATTTCAGTTAGTTGCTTGCACACCCAAGTTGTTCTATATAGTAATGTGTTTATTTTTTCATACCAACCATAAGGACCATAGGCAGCTAATATCATCCAGATGGCAATGGCATTAGCACCCGAGCGGCTACCCGATAGCGTAATATCCATACCATTTACATAACTGGCTTCTTTGGTGAATACATATTGCATCAGTCCTTTTCGAGCTAAAAATATTCCGGTACCATAAGGTGCTTGCAACATTTTATGTGCATCTAAAGTGATAGAGCTAACATGTTTATTCGCAAAGTTGGTATGATTGTCCGGTTGCGAAATTGGGTAGATAAAACCTCCAAAAGCAGCGTCAAGATGTAACTTGAAGGGCACATCATGCATTTGCAAATAGTGTACATACACATCAGGGTCATCTACAGAGCCAAACATAGTAGTAGCAACATTGCTTAGCACAATAAAATATTTTTTCCCTTCA
>CALMXV010000396.1 GCA_937871155.1 uncultured Taibaiella sp.
TGGTCGACACTCTTTCCCTACACGACGCTCTTCCGATCTTGGTTTTCATTATTTCTCATCGAATGGAATCCTTGGCTTCTTTACGGCTAGTGGCTCAAAGGTGGGTTGGGAATTTTGGAGAGAGAAAATACCTTATATCGGCTTTGGTGCTTTGTTTTTAGTTGTAACTATTCTATCATTTATTAAGAACTATTCTTTGATACCTGTACTAGGTCTTTTAAGTTGTTCTTATTTATTGGCAGAATCCGGAGCCACCAACTGGGAGCGGTTTTTAATATGGTTAACGATTGGGCTAGTGATTTATTTCCTCTATGGAAAAAAACACAGTAAGTTAGCTAGTTCAAAATTGGATAAAGGGTAATTAAAATTTTCCTCCTTCATTCACCGACAAAAAAATGCCGTTTACCGACTTTTAAAACAGAATTACCTATTCGCATAATGTGAGACTAGCGTATAACATTAGTTTTACAGAAAATTATACGTTATGCAAGAATATAATAGTCCCGTAAACGATTCTTCTGATAATTTTAATGATTACAGAAAAAAACGTTTTGAACAAGCAAAAACACAAAGAAGATTTGGCTTAGGAATCGTCATCTTAATAATTGGAGTTGCCATTTTATTAAAACAACTTGGCTTTTATTGGCTTTTCCCAATGCGAGATATTTGGCCTTTTGTATTGATAGGTATTGGTCTTATTCTTGGGATTAAAAATAAATTTAGTTCTGTTGGTCCTATTGTGATGATTATTATCGGTGCTGCGTTTGCTATTCCCACTTTTAGTTTTGAAATAGGACAAACAATCGTGTATTCCTCTAAACTAGTAGCACCACTCATTTTAATAGCTATAGGTATTTATTTTCTTTTTGTGAAAAAAAAAAATACCCCCTGTCGTACCAATGCAGTGCACATCCGAGACGAAAACAGCCTTAAATCTGAAGTGATGTTTGGAGGTATCAAAGAAGTAGTAACCTCTAAAAACTTTACTGGTGGCGATATCTCCGCAATATTTGGAGGTATAGAAGTAAACCTTGCTCAAGCAGATACACAAGCAGAAATAATCAGCATCAATATGAATGCAATTTTTGGAGGATGCGAACTGATAGTACCTTCTCACTGGGAAGTAAAGAATGATATGTTCGTAGCATTAGGCAGTGTGGATGATAAGCGAGTGTTGCGTATGCAAGACCCTAATACTAAAAAAGTAACCCTGCTTCTAAAAGGTGTTTGTGCATTTGGTGGCGTAGAAATTAAATCATACTAAAATAACAACAATATGCACATTCCATATATAGCCAACCTTATATTCAGTATATCTTGTGATGGTATTTTTACGGAGCAGTATGAAGAACAACTTCGACTAGTTTTTGCTTCAAATACAGATGATGCTATTCGCCAAGCCACTGAAATAGGTAGCAATCATGCCGAGCAATTTGTAGATAGAAATGGTAGAATGATTACTTGGAATTTTATAGCAGTAAAAGAAATCAACCAAACTGAATTAGAAGCGGGAGCCTTAATATACTCTTCAATAAAAGAGGTGGAACCCATCGGGATTATATAAGTACTTTTACAAAAACCTGATTGATTGCAGACCTTTAAGTTTCACCAATGGTTGCCCATACTGATATGGTTGCTTACAGCAATTGTTGGTTTTGGCATTTCCTTTTATTGGTGCCAAGATGTCAATTTCGCTCTTGCAGATGGCTTTGCAAATGCTACAGCGCTGTCTTTGACTACATGGGTGGCTCAAAAAATAATGGGACTTTACCCCACACATGTGGCTGCCATGTTATATTCAGTTTTTATTGGTTGCCTTGCGGGATTTGTTGCTTATTCTCTAGCTAGTTTTTTATTACATTTTTATCAAACTGATGCTCACAATCCTTTTGTTGAATATTCAACAACTGAAGCCTATCGAATACTGTTATTATGCATCTCGGCAAGTTCACTAATAGCTTGTGGCGCCATGCAACGCATCAATGATTCCCTCGACGAAAAGATGAATAGAATTGCAGATGTCGCGTCACTTCATAAAGAAGCTGAATTATTTAAATTACGACAACAAATTCATCCTCATTTTTTATTCAATAGTCTAAATTCTATCAATGCACTTATCCTTTTTAATCCCAATAAGGCTCAAGACATGATAGGTAAATTATCCGATTTTTTAAGGATATCTGTAAAAAGAGATACTGAAAAAGAAGTATTGCTCACGGATGAAATAGCCTATATCAATACATATCTGGATATTGAAACAATACGTTTTAGTGATCGGTTAAAAATAGAATATACTGAACAGTTTTCTACTGAAACCCAAATGCCTCCTTTTCTATTACAACCAATAATTGAGAATGCTATAAAATTTGGGTTATACGGAACTACAGAAGCGGTAACCATAAAAATCTCAATTTTAGAAAAAGATAGTTTCATTCAAATTCGTGTGGAGAACCCCTTTCAAGAAGCTACCAATTTCAAAGGAACCGGTTTTGGACTAGAAGGAATTCGAAGGAGGTTGTATTTACTCTATGGTAGAACAGACTTACTACAAGTGAGTACAGCAAATAATAATTTTATTACAGAACTAAGCCTACCCAAATCAAATGTATAAAGTTGTAATTATAGATGATGAACCTTTGGCTCGCCAGCTTATACGTACTTTATTAGCTACCTATGAGCAAATAGAAATCGTAGGAGAAGGTACTGATGGCTTTGAAGGATTTAAAGAAATACAAAAACAACAACCTGATTTAGTGTTTTTGGATGTACAGATGCCAAGAATCAATGGTTTTGAGATGTTGGAACTGTTAGACCCTTTGCCTTCTGTAATTTTCACAACAGCTTTTGATGAATATGCAATGAAAGCATTTGAAGCTAATGCAATTGATTATTTATTAAAGCCAATTACTAAAGAACGATTTGATAAAGCCCTTCAAAAATGGTTTGCTTTCACTTCTAGTACTGAAGATATATCAAAACAAACAATCATTACTGAAAATGTCTATGAAGGATATAGAAATAGGATTGTGGTAAAAGACAATAGCAGGATTCTGATAATTCAAGATCATGAAATCGAGTATATAGAAGCGAGTGATGATTATGTAAAGATCTATACCAAAACTGAAAAATTTTTAAAGAAAAGCACACTTAGTTTTATAGAACAATCGTTAAACCCACAGCAGTTTATTCGTGTACATCGTTCTTATTTGATTCCGGTAAATAGAATTGTAAAACTTGAGCCTTATGAAAAAGATAGTATAGTAGCTATTTTACAAAATGGGAGTAAGGTACCGGTGAGTAAATCCGGATTGGCAAAATTGAAAGAAACGCTAGGCTGGTAGCTGGTTATGAGACAAAAGTCCAAATCTAAAATTGGTATTTAATCTGCGTGGTTTAATGATTGGTTTTGTAGCATATAAAAGTTGAATGAGAGAGAATAATATCAGAAATGATTTTGTGATTAAAGTCTAGTTGAAGCTTGCTTTTTTTAATATCAACGCTCCATGTCATTGAAAATATTATGCATTATCAACTCATCTACACCTACTTCTTTTATACAGTTTTCATTTTTCAATATATACAATATTCTTTTACCATCATAACTCAGGCAATGTATATTAAGATATTTGGGCTTTGTTGATTCATTATATAAATTAATGGTTTTGTTAAATTCATTTGCACCAGCCTTAAAGGTGCTAGCCCTCAACTCATCATCAAATTGATATAAGATTGTAAACTCATCGGTAGTTTTATTAATCTTTAAATCTAAAATGCCATACTTTATCTTCATAGTTTTCATCAAATCTATATTTTTTTTATAAAC
>CALMXV010000397.1 GCA_937871155.1 uncultured Taibaiella sp.
TTTTTTTTGGTTTAGCGTTTTTATATTTTCTTTTTTTTGAAGTAATGCTTTTTACGGTGAGGATATTTTTAGAATATGGCTTTCCGCTAAAAACGTCAACAGTGCCCCTAAAGACATTCAATATTTAATTCTCTTTCTTGCACTAGGAAACACTTTTCAAGCGATGCAATTCATGCCATTTAATTATCTGATGGCAAAAGGAAAAACAAAGTTTACCATATATCAAACTGCGGCAGAAGTACTATTTATTTTTCCGGCTCTTTTTTATTTCATTCAGCTATATGGGTTGATTGGGATTGGTATTCCTTGGTTTATAGTCAAGTTCACGGGCTTCTTTTATTTGGTGTATGTAACGCATAAAAATTTGGACAATAATAGTTACCACTTCCAATATGGAAAGATAATTCTGATGCCTGCAATTACTGCTTTGCTCGTTGCAGGGTTGTTTTATTTATTATATCAGCAAATGCCACACACTACAATAGGGGTAATAATCATTATGGCATTGACTATGTTTGCTGCTATTGGCTTGAGTATTTTGTTTTACGATAAAAGCCTTTTAAAAATTTCTAAATTAAAAGATCAGCTTAAACAGGAATAGATATGCGACTTTCTTTGACAGGTTAAAGAGAATCAATCAACGACAACCAATGCTTTACAATCACCTGGCGATCATATTGCGAAGCCTTTGGTTGGCAGCGGTTCTTTGCTTCTTGATACCGTTCTTTATCATCCAATAAATTGCTTATAGCAACCGCCCAATTTTCTAAATCGGCTTGCTCATCATGCGTAAAATAGCGTACAAGATTACCACAAGCTAAGCTTGCAAATGAGGTTACTGCCGCTGAATAAGTGCCATCAGACGATAAAAGTTCGCGAGGACCGGTAGGGCAATCAACTGCTACTATAGGTACACCGCAAGCTAAAGACTCTCCTAGTACAAGAGGAAAACCTTCATTAAAAGAACTTAATAAAAACAGTTTTGAACGAGAAATAAATTGATGCGGGTTGGCTTGTGCTCCCATGAAATATACATCAGCTTCTGTTGTTGCCTCATCGATACCTACAGCTACTACACGAAGCGAAAGTGAATTTGCCAAAGCAATCAAATCTTGTTTAAGGCTTCCATCACCTACAATAACCAATTTTTCTGTTCTACCTTTTTGTATCAAATGATGTAACACACGAAGTAAGAATTGTTGATTCTTTTGATTGGCTAAGCGACCAACATTGACAAGTACATCGTGTTTATCAAATACGGCATCTATGGGAGTAGGCAATTGCGCTTGTGATTGAATCAAGGCTACATCAAAAAAATTTTGAATGCAGGTAACTTTATTGGCGTCAACACCTATTTCTATATGCTCTTGCTTCAATGCTTCACTAACTGTTACCAGCCGATCTGCATGATTGTATAAATGCGGGATGAGCACATAGCGACTAAGAAGCTTATCCACAAAGGATTTTTGAGGATTT
>CALMXV010000398.1 GCA_937871155.1 uncultured Taibaiella sp.
GCTGCTATTAAAGTACCAGGAATGGCTTATCAACCTCCATTGATTGGCTTTAAACAGTTACTCAATTTTGGTGCTTATTCTATTCCGGATGTAGGAGGATGGTTGTTTATAGCAGCCGGTGCTTTGGTATTATTAGCGGTTTTGTTGGAAGGAAAATTGCTCAATAAATTCAAAGGAAGCAAAGTGTCAACTATCGTACTCTTGGGAGGTACGTTACTTTTTAGTGCTTGTGGTACCAAAGATCCAGAACCTATCTTATTAAATACAGATGCTTGCGACTATTGTAAAATGTCAATTTCTGAGGGCAACTTCGCAGCAGAATTAGTGACTTCAAGAGGGCGTGTTTATAAATTCGATGATGTGAAGTGTCTTTTGGGTTATGTAGCTGAGCAAGAGAATATGGAAGGTAATACCTACTATGTAGCAGACTACCAAAAGGAAAATCAATTAATAGAAGCGGATCAAGCATGGTATGTAAAACACGAATCATTTCATAGCCCGATGGGTGGCAATATAGCTGCCTTTCCTTCAAAAGAAGCCGCTACACAAAAAGCTCAAGAACTACAGGTAGAAACCCAACAATGGAAAGACATCAGCACTAAGATTCAACCTAAATAGAGAGAAGGAATGATGAAGGGTAAGCCGCTATATAATTTATGGATCCTATGCTTGTGGTGTAGCTTTTTTACAAAGGCTATTACCAGCCAAGCAGCAGCTCGATTTGTAGGTGAGCAACACCCTTATAAAACTATTCGTGCTGCATTGGCAGCTGCATTGCCTGGAGATACCGTTTATATTACCAAAGGACTTTATAAGGAGGGTAATCTGATTATTGATAAGCCGCTTGCTATAATCGGTAGGGATCAACCTATACTGGAAGGTGAGTTGAAGCATGAGATTCTTTCTATTAAAGCGAATCATGTATTAGTAAAAGGGCTGACATTACAAAACTGTGGAAGGTCAGTAATGAACGACCAAGCAGCTATTAAAATTTACGAATCGAGAAATGTGCATATTGAAGGGAATACACTTTTAAATAATTTTTTTGGTATCTATCTTCAGTACAGCAAGCACTGCATTGTAAAAAATAATTTTATTAAAGCCACACAGAAAAAAGAATATCAATCCGGCAATGGTATTCATTGTTGGAAAAGTGATACGCTTCAAATTGTAGGGAATAAAATCTACGGCCATAGAGATGGTATCTATTTCGAATTTGTAACCCATTCTATTATTTGGAGAAATATTGCCAACTATAACCTACGGTATGGATTGCATTTTATGTTCTCCCATGAGAATGCCTATATCTCTAATTATTTTAAAGCAAATGGAGCCGGTGTAGCTGTGATGTTTACCAAAAAAGTAGTGATGCTGAATAATACTTTCGTTGAAAACTGGGGTGATGCTGCTTATGGTGTATTGTTTAAAGAGCTTTCAGATTGCTATCTCTCGGGTAATAAATTTATAAGAAACACTACTGGTATCTTCTTCGATGGGTCTAATAGAATCACCGCTGAAAACAATGAATTTATTGCGAATGGCTGGGGAATGCGTATGCAAGCCAATTGCATGGACAATAAAGTGATGAGAAATAATTTTAAAGGAAACACATTTGATGTCACTACCAATGGTACTTTAACCTTAAATCACTTCAGTGAAAATTATTGGGATCGGTATGAAGGTTATGATTTGAACAAAGATAAAATTGGGGATGTACCGTATCATCCCTTGAGTTTGTTTTCTGTAATTGTAGAGAAAAATCCACCCGCTATGTTATTGTACAGAAGCTTTATGGTTACACTTTTGGATAAGTCCGAGAAGATAATGCCAAGCTTGACCGCAGAAAATTTTGTAGATAATAAACCTAGCATGATACCCTATAAATTATGATAGAGATAAAAAATGTAACCAAGCATTTTGGTAAACTGCGCGTATTGAATAATCTATCCCTACAGATGATGAAAGGGGAGTGTATCGCCTTGATAGGTCCTAATGGTTGTGGTAAAACAACATTGATTAAATCTATCTTAGGGATGGTACTGCCGGAAAATGGAGCGATTATTTTTGATGGTTATACTATTAAAAATGATAATGAATACCGCAAGCATATTGGCTATATGCCACAGATAGGACGTTATCCTGAAAATATGACAATAGGGCAAGTAATAGATATGATAAAAGGGATTCGTCATGAACATACAGCATTGGATTTGGATTTATTTGAGCAGTTTGAATTAAGTAAAATGCTGGATAAGAAAATGCGAACACTTAGTGGAGGTACAACCCAAAAAGTAAGTGCGACATTAGCATTTTTGTTTAAGCCCAAAGTGTTGATATTGGATGAGCCTACTGCAGGACTTGACCCAATAGCCTCTGAAGTATTGAAACGGAAAATTATTGAAGCAAGGGACAGAGGTTGTTTGATATTAATTACTTCCCATTTATTAAGCGAGTTGGAAGATATTGTTAGCCAAGTCATCTTTATGCAAGAAGGAAATGTAGTACTTCACAAAGATGTCAATGATCTTAAGATTGCTACCGGACAAGAAACTATTGCACGCTCTATTGTTCACCTATTAAAAATGGAAACAGTATGATTCGAATATTGAAATATGTAGCTATTGACATCTTGAAAAACAAAATTGTAATAGCTTATACCATCATGCTGGCATTGTTTTCATGGAGTGCCTTTAGCCTAGAAGATAATGCAGCCAAAGGGTTATTGACGGTGTTAAATATTGTTCTCTTGACAGTGCCGTTAGTCTCTGTTTTGTTTGCTACCATCTATGTTTATAATAGTAATGAATTTATTGAATTGTTAGTGAGCCATCCGGTAAAACGCAGTATGATATGGAAGGCTTTGTTCATAGGGCTATCGCTGAGTTTAGTAACAGCGTATCTTATTGGAGTAGGCATTCCGTTATTGATATTTGCAGATTGGGGTACAGCTCTCATCATGTTAGCTGCCGGTATGTTGCTTTCTGTCATTTTTGTTGCAATCGCTTTTTTGAGTTGCATCTTCACGAGAGATAAGGCGAAGGGAATTGGGATATCCATCCTTTTGTGGCTCTATTTTGCTTTGTTGTTTGATGGTATTGTCTTGTTTTTGTTCTTCCAATTTGCAGATTACCCAATCGAAAAAGCAGTTGTTTTTTTATCGGCATGGAGCCCCATCGACCTCTGTAGGATATTGATATTACTAAGGTTGGATGTTTCTGCAATGATGGGATATACTGGAGCCATTTTTAAAAACTTCTTTGGTAACAGCCTCGGTTTAGTGGTTTCCTTTACGTTATTAGCGCTATGGTTTTTGATACCCTTTTTATGGTCGTTGAGAAAGTTTAAAAAGAAAGATTTGTAATACTAGAGCTTTAAAAGAAAATCCTTTTATGTCCAATTTGTTTTTCATTATGCATTTCAATTATGAAAGTAACTAAAGTAAGAACTTGCCAATTAGACATCAACAACCGAGCAGATATTGAAAAATTGGTTGCTTCGTTTTATGCGAGTGTAAAAGCAGATAAACGTATTAGTTATTTATTCGGAGATGTTTATTCTATCAATTGGGAAACTCACTTGCCACTAATGGTTGATTTTTGGGAAAATGTTTTATTCTTTACCGGTAATTATGACGGAAGCCCCATTGTAAAGCATCGACACTTGCAAGCAATACATCCTACATCACCAGAGCATTTTGAAGTCTGGATTCAACTATTTGATCAAACAATAAACACCTTATTTAAAGGGGAGAATGCAGAGAAAATTAAAGCGCATGCAAAAGCAATTGCGAACATCATGCAGCATAAAATTTAGCCTAAGAATATTTTTTATAACTTATTTGTAAACTAAGTACACTACAGCACCAATCTACTAATTTCAACAGATACATTTTTTGAAATCTCTCTTTAAAATATCAACCCTGAGCCTACTGCTTTTGATAAGCATTGGATTGATGAAAAATCAAGTGTTGTATTTTTTGTATGCTTATGATAATAGCTTATTTGTATCCTGGTTTTGTGAAAATAAAGATCGTCCTCAGCTTCATTGCAATGGCAATTGTAAACTGAAAGCTATGAACAAAAAGGCCGATGAGGATGCTGCAAGACAAGTATTCGAAAAACTTCAGACAGAAGCGTGGTATTGCAATCCAATAGTTGCAGCACCCGTAGTCTCTGAAATTAAAGCTTATTATATCCAACCCTGCTATTCCTTGTATTATGAGGGGATGTATGCTTATTTGTTTAGTGCCTTACAGGATAAACCACCGCCTTTATTTGCTTCATCTTTGATTGATGCGAATCGTGTTAAGGGTATTTTTACAAGTCATTTTGAATCCTGACACAGACTTTTAAGAGAACATCTATTTCAATATAAATCGATCATGTTGAAAGGGTTTATTCTCCTATGCTTACTTGTCCAAATCAAAGTAAATACAATACCTCATCAAAATGGTTTCTAAAATTCATAATAAAATCATTGTAATTATATAATATCATGAACATTCAAAAATTCTTTTCGATTATACTCTCTAGTTTTTTAATGATGAGCTTTTTTACTGCTTGTAAAAAAGAAGACAACAAGCCACTGGTTAATGAACTGGAAGGGCTGAAACTAGCCACGACATTCACCAATAATACGCACGACATTTCCTTATATACTACTAGTGGCACTTTCCAAGCGGGATATAATGAAATCTTCTTTCAGGTGAAAACTACTAATGGCAATTTAGTCAATAATGTTACTGCAACTTGGAGCCCGATGATGTATATGATGAGTAAAACACACTCTTGTCCAGCATCTGCCATTAGCAAAAAGAAAGGTGCTACCTCAACATATACCGGACATTTAGTGTTTCAAATGGCTACCAATGCTTCGGAGTATTGGGAGCTTTCTATCAACTATGTTATTGATGGCGTTTCATATTCTGTTAAAGACACGATTAATGTTACCAGTACCACTTACCCTAATGTAGTATCCTTTAAAGGAAGTGATAGCGTGAAATATGTATTGTCATTAGTAGCGCCTAAAGAGCCTAAAGTAGCGGTAAACGATATGGCTGCAGTACTCTACAAAATGGAAAGTATGATGAGTTTTGTACCGGTAAATAACTATACCATAAAGATAGACCCTCGTATGCCCGCAATGGGAAATCATAGTTCGCCCAATAATGTGCACCTCACACAAGGAGCCGATAATATATATCGCGGCAAGCTTAGCCTTACGATGACTGGCTATTGGAAAGTAAATCTTCAAGTAGTAGATGCAGCAAGTAATGTGTTGAAAGGAGAAGCTATTGACAGCACTACTACTGCTAGTAGTATTTTCTTTGATGTGGAGTTCTAATTTTTATTGCCTTAGTTGAAATCTAAGCTGCTATCATGTTGTGTTAGCATTTATATGATAGCAGCTTTTAAAATTTTATTATGAAACGTTTTTTGATTTTGTTTTTCTTTGGATGTATCGCTACTTCTGTAGTTGCTCAAAAGAAACAATCGTCTTCGAAAGATTCTTTACAGAATGTTTCGATGGATGAAGTAGTCATCATTTCAGAAAAGAAGTTGACAGAAAAAATGGAAAAGCCTTTAGGCTCTTTGGACAATTACTTGGAAAAATCTTCATTGATAAACATGGTTCGAAGAGGTTCTTATGCTTGGGAGCCGTTTATTAATGGAATGGCATCGGAACGAAGCGTCATTACTATTGATGGGATGCGCATCTATGCAGCTTGTACCGATAAGATGGATCCGGTTACCTCTTATGTAGAAATTACTAATCTCGCTAAAGCCAATATTCACAGCGGTTCTTCAGGAAGTATGGGAGGGGCAACTATAGCAGGTAGCTTAGATTTGGTACGTAAGAAAAGTCATTTTGGTGATAAGCAATGGAAGGCAATGTCCTTTACAGGATTTGAAACCAATAACCAACAATGGATAGCTGGTGCAGGTATTTCAAGAATCCATCCTAAGTTTTATGTAGATATAGATGCCACTGCAAGAAATGCCCAAAATTATCATGCAGGCGGTGGTAAAGAAATCAACTATTCACAGTTTACCAAATACAATCTTTCTACCATAGCAGGCTATAAAATAGGCGAACATCAACAAGTAGAAGCCTCAGTTATTTATGATCATGCTTTGAATGTAGGCTACCCGGCTTTGCCAATGGATGTGGCTACAGCAAAGGCGTTTATCGGTTCTGTAGAATATATGAGGCATCATATTACACCGTCAATTTTGCTTTGGAAAACAAAGGTGTATTATAATAAGGTGACCCATGTAATGGATGATACCAAACGCCCTATTGTTCCCATCCGAATGGATATGCCCGGCTGGAGCAACACTACCGGCTTTTATTCCATCTTACAAGGAATGATTTCTAATCATACTTGGGATGTTACCTTGAGTGGTCATCATAA
This sequence comes from uncultured Taibaiella sp., assembly GCA_937871155.1. Classification (GTDB taxonomy): domain Bacteria; phylum Bacteroidota; class Bacteroidia; order Chitinophagales; family Chitinophagaceae; genus JAFIGV01. The sequence goes on from CALMXV010000398.1 coordinate 6,416, forward strand.
TAAGTCACTAGCAGAGATGACAATGTTTGCAAACGACCCTACGCAAAAAGATATGTTTATGTTGACTTGGCCAGGTGTAACTACCAACTATGGCGATGTCGCAGCTAAAGATGTAATAGCTATTAATGATGATTGGAAAACTACGTGGAGCGCGGGTATTGGGGTGCACAACAATCAAGTTGTAGAACAGCTAGGGCTGGAGAGTTTGCAGAT